>JANMWW010000076.1:0-2026 GCA_031394155.1 Chloroflexota bacterium
GGCGGCGGCCCGGACGCGTGTCTTGACTCCTGCTGCGATGATGGCCCGACTCGACAAGGTGCTCCCGGTGCTCCGCATATCCGGAGGGGATCTTCCCGAGCGGCACCGCAGCATGGTGGCGGCGATCGGCTGGAGCCACGACCTACTCGATGCGGCCGATCGTGCGACGTTCGGGCGCTTCGGCATCTTCGTCGGCGGATTCACCCTCGAGGCGGCTCGCGGTGCGCTTGCTCCAGCGACCGAGTTCGAGACATTGGACGCGCTTACGCGGCTTGTCGATGCGAGTCTCGTCGAACGAGAGATCCGCCCGGATGGTGAACCGCGGTTCTTCATGTTCGAGGCGATCCGCGAATACGCGCTCGAGCGCCTCGCCCAGGCCAGTGACGTCGATCGCGCGCGCGAGGCGCACGCCGCGTGGTTCCTCGACTACGCCGTGGCCGCCGAGACGCGGATACGCGCGGGCGACACGGGCTCGATGGCTGTCTGGCTGCGGCGAGTCGAAGACGAACAGCCGAACCTGCGGTCTGCGCTTGAGTTGTTCATCACGCGCGGTGACGCCTCGCGCGCGCTACGCATGTGCCAGGGTCTCGGCTGGTTCTGGATCACCCGAAGTCATCTGAGCGAAGGCCGCCGATGGGTCGAGGCCGCGCTCGCGATCGGAGCTGGAGCGCCGTCTCTTGAGCGCGGGCTGGGAGCGCTCATTGCCGGCCAGATCGCGCTCCAGCAGGGAGATGGCACACGATCGCGCGAGTGGCACGAGGTCGCGCTCTCCGTCGCGCGCGCAGAAGGGGATCTCGGCCTCGTCGGCAACATCCTTTCTGACCTCGCGAATGTCGCCCTGCTCGAGGGCGACGGCGAAGGCGCGGAAGCGTTCTGTGAAGAGAGCTTGGCGCTCCGTCGCCAGATCGGCCGACCCTATGGGATCGGGCATGCCCTCGTGAACCTGGCCGAAACGTTGCGGTTCCGTGGTGAAGTTAGCAGGGCCGGCGAGACGCTCGCCGAGTGCCTGGCGCTCGATCTCGACGCGGATCTTTTGCTGACGGCGCGCTTCGACCAAGCGATGCTCGAGCTTGAGCGTGGCGCCACGGATCAAGCTTTCGCGCTGCTCCTAGGGAGTCTCAAAGACTGGATGGCCCTTGGTGCCGACGTGTACGTGAGCTCCTGCCTCGTCGGCCTCGGCGGCGTTGCGCGTGAGAAGGGCGATGCCGGTCGAGCGGCAAGGTTGCTCGGCGCCGCGCACGCGCTGTTGGTGCCGGGCGGCGCGCGCCTGTGGCCCGCGGACGAGCGCACGCGCTCTCGCATCCACGCCCGAACGCGCGATGACCTTGGGGAAGCCGAGTTCGATACGGCTTTCGCTGCAGGCGGCACGCTCTCACTCGAGCAGGCCGTGGAGCTCGCCGGTAGGACGGCCGCGAGCCGACAGGATCGATAAGACCTCCGCGCTCAGTCGCACGAACGTGCGACGACTTGTCGCACGAACGTGCGACGCAATGACCATTCACAAGATCAGTCTGTCGTGTTTTCGTTCGTCGATGGACTGGTGCGAGCTGGCCTGGGCGGCGGGATTCTTCGATGGCGAAGGTTGGGCGAACGCCGTCGCTCAGAAGGGCCGTCGAACTCGCCAGCCGCAGGCGCGCGTCAATCAAGCCTCTCCCGACGGCGTGCCACAAGTCTTGCTCCGTCTTCAGGCCGCTGTCGGCGGCTTGGGTAGGATTGGTGGTCCACAACGACAAGAGAAACGCATCGACCTCTATCGATGGGAGGTTTCCAGTCGTCGTGACGTCGAACGCCTCTTGGAGATGGTCGCGCCGTGGCTCGGCGACGTGAAACAGACGCAGCTGGCACAAACGCTTGGTCGCCAGGCGCTCCGATCAATGCGTCCCGACCAAAGCCAGGAATGGAGGGCGTGGGCTGCAGGGTTGTACGACGGCGAAGGCTCGCTGTATCTGCTCGACCACCGAACTCACGACGGCTACAGAACGGCCGAGATGGCGGTGACCCAGAGCTCCGGCGTTGCGACACCAGA
>JANMWW010000085.1:0-2056 GCA_031394155.1 Chloroflexota bacterium
TACGACGCGGGCGCGCGCGCTGATCGCGGCGAGCGCGTCACGCAGCGCGCGGCGATGACCAAGCTTTTCGCGACCGAGATGCTCGGCCGCGTCGCCGATGCGGCGGTGCAGATCCACGGCGGCATGGGCTACATGCGCGAGCTCTGGATCGAGCGGGCGTATCGCGACGCGCGCATCACCCGCATCTACGAGGGCACCAGCGAGGTCCAGCGGATGGTCATCGCCGGCGGACTGTTGGAGAAGACGTAAGCGGCAAGCGAGCAAGCGACGACCGTGGATAAGTGGCCGTTTTTCGTGGATAACCACCGCGTGTGGGCGGATACAGGGCGATAGCTGTGGACAACCCCGGTGTGCTCATCGTGTTCGTCGCCGGGCTCGTCGCGCTCGCGCTGCTCGCCTGGTTCGCCCGGCAACAGGTTCGGTTCCGACGGGTCAGCGAGACTCTCATCGAAGCGGAGGAGGCACTTGACCGCGGCGACGTCGAGCTCGCTCGCGACATGGTCGCGCCGATCCTCACGCGCTACCCGCAGCTGCCGATCGTGCAGGACGTCGCGGCCGACGTCCTGTACGCGAACGGCGATCCGCTGTCTGCGGCTTCCCTGTACGAACGCGCGATGAAGAAGCTCGGCCCCGGGCGTGTCGCACCGAAGCTCGTCGCGGCGTACGCGGCGCTGAACCGCGCCGGTGACGCGCGCCGCGTCGCGGCGATGGCGCCCGACGACCCGATGACGCGTCTCGCCCTTACGTGGAGCGAGCTCGCTGCGGTGGGTGGAGACCGCGAAAAGGGGAGCGCGCTCGCCGACGCGATCGGACGCGACACCGAGCTGCGTTCGACCCCGGCCGGCGACGCGATGGCCTGCGTGCTCGAGGCGATCGCGTCGGCTCGCGCTGGTCAGACCGGCCGCGCCCGCGGGGCCCTCGATCGCGCGAGCACGCTGCGCGAGAAGCTCGCCGCACACGACCGCGCGTTCGTCGGCTATCTCGGCGGCGTCGCGCTGCTCGAGATGGGCGCGCGCGCCGATGCGCGCGAGACCTGGACGATGGCGATGGACGCCGCGCCGGAGACGATCGGTGCCGCGCTCGCGCGACGCGAGCGCAGTCACCTGCCGGCGGATCAGGACTAGCCGAGCACGTCCTTCAGCGTCTCGAGGAAACCCGCGACTGGCCCGATGGGCTCGCCGGCGTCCTTTCGCCGAAGCGCCACGATCGGCCGGCTGAGCGGCGGCGCGCCGATGAGCTTCACCGGACGCAGCGATCCGGACCTGAGCTCAGAGACGAGCGCCATGCGCGGCAGGAGCGCGACCCCGAGCCCCTGCTGGACCATCTTCTTAGCGGCCTCGACGTTGTCGAGCTCGAGCGTCGACGCGGGGACGACGCCGGCCTGACGGAAGAGCGAGCTCGTGAGCTCGTGATAGCTGGACGTGCGGTCGAAGAGGATCAGGCGCTCCGCCGCGAGCTCATCCATGCGGACCTTCCCGCGCCGCGCGAACGCGTGCCGCGCCGACACGACGAGAAGCATCTCGTCCTCGAGCACCGGAATGAGCTCGATTTCCGGATGGCGAATTGGACGTCCGATCCCGACATGAGCCTGGGCGCGAAGCACCATCTCGAGGACTTCTTCGGTGTGTCCGGTCTTCACGCCGAGGCGAACGTTCGGATGCGTGGAGCGGAACACGCGGAGGATCTCGGGCAGCACGTACGTGCTCACCGCCGGTGCGGCAGCGATCACAAGCTCGCCGACGTTCCCCTGGCGCAGGTTCGTGACGAGCTGCCGGCCTTCGTCGACCGTGGTCATGGTCCGCTCGGCGTAGGGGAGGAATGCGCGGCCGGCATCGGAGAGCTTCATCCCACGCGACGAACGCACGAACAGCTTGATCCCGAGGTCGCGCTCGAGTGCCTTGAGGCGCGCGGTGATCGCGGGCTGCGTGAGGAACAGCGCCTCCGCCGCGCGGCTCACGTTTCCACGTCGCGCCACCTCGACGAAGCTCTCCAGATGTGCGAACAGCATGGGGTCCTGAGGCATATCAATCTGTTGTATAGCACGCATCAGGACAAG
>JANMWW010000098.1:0-6474 GCA_031394155.1 Chloroflexota bacterium
CGAACATCCCGGTGACATAGGCAGCGCCGCCTTTGAACAGCGCACGTCGTCGCTCGGCAAGCCCACCCTCCATCGTGGCACCGACGGCGAGGAGCGTCGCTGAGACGAACACGAGGAGCACCGCGATCGCGCAGGGGTTGATCCCGTCGACCAAGCCCGCGAGGACGACGGTCGCGAGGCTGAGATCGATGCCGCTCATGCTCTGATCTTCAGAAGACCTTGCATGGAGGGGTTCTCCTTGCCACCGCAGCACGTGTCGCAATAGAAGGCGTACTCACCTGCAGCGGCGGGCGGGACCGTGACGACCTGCGTCGTCTCGGGCTGGATCTTCGCGTCCACGCCGAGATTCACGATGGTGAATCCATGGACACCTCCGCCGTCGCTGTGATGGCTGCTGTCGGGATTCACGATCCGCAGGCGCACGGTTCGATTGGCCGGCGCCGAGATCGTTGGGGGCGTGAAGCCGCCCATGTCGATGCGCACGGTCACGTCGACGGGGTCAGCATCGGTGGTGGTGAGCTCTTTCGGCCACAGCGCGTATGCCGCCCCACCGGCGACCGCGAACGCAAGCACCACGAAGACAGCTACGCGCAGAGCGAAGCTCGATGACCGCTGCTGCGGTCGCTTACGAGGCATGCACGCTCTCCTTCTCCATCAGAGCTCAGTGCGCCATCGGCGAGTAGCCGCGGTGCATGCCGGGATTCATGTCGGCACCGAGGTGCCCAGAACGCGCCATTGCGGCGACGTGCGCGCCGAACTCCGCACCGGTCATCGCATCCCGACACGCTGCCGTTGCGCCATCTTCGGCTACTGCCGGCGCACCGGGCACCATGAGCGCCGCGACGAGGGCGGCGATCGCGAAAAGCTTGCGCATGTGCTTTCCCTTTCCTATCGAAGGTGTTTCGCCTAAGGCTCGCGACCGTCGCTGGGTACTGGCTTGGGCCGCTCTGAGAGCGCCCTGAGAATCAGTTCTCAGCGCAGCACCAGCGGAAGCCAAGGGACGGCTCAGCACGCGGCGCGACCCTTGATCGCAGGGCTACTGGAGGTACCTGCAAGATGCCGATGATGAATGGCTATTGGTTCGGTCTTGGCGGTCTGTTCATGGTGCTGTTCTGGGTCTTCGTGATCGCCGGGGTCGTCTGGCTCGTTCTCACACTGAGCCGGTCGACAACGCGCGCGGCCGATGGCGGGCGCAGCGCCGCCGTTCGGATCCTCGACGAGCGTCTGGCTCGTGGTGAGATCGACGCCGAGGAGTTCCGTACGCGTCGCGTGGCGCTCGAGGGAGGCGGTCGATGAGCGCGCAGCGCATCGCCGGCCTCGTCGCGCTCACGTCCGGCCTGCTCCTCGTCCTCGCGCTCGTCGTGTCCGCGTTCGTTGGCTTCACTGCGCTCGCGAACAGGAGCTCGGGCACGTCCTCATCGATGGGTCCGGGCAGCACGGCCGCCGACCACATGGGAGGCGGGATGATGGGAATGCACCCCGGCATGATGGGCGTCGGCTCCTCCAGCCCGGCGGCCACCGCCATCCCGAGCGCGCCCGAGGTCCGCGTCCAAGCCGCGAACTTCGGCTTCACGCCAAATGAGATCCGGCTGCCCAAGGGCGCGGATGTGAACCTGACGCTCACGAATCCTGGGAACACCGGGGTCGTTCACGATCTCACCGTTCCCGCGCTCGGCGTCCATGTCGCCGCAAATTCTGGCGAGACGCAAACGGTCGGGCTGCGCGGTCTGGCGGCCGGACGCTACGACGCGTACTGCGGCGTTCCGGGTCATGCCGATCTTGGCATGCGCGCCGTGGTGGTCGTCGAGTAGCTTCCACCGTAGCGCGCCAACAAAGGAGGCATGACGTGGCCACCAACGCGAAGGCCGACATGGCGGGGCCCCTGGCAACGGACGAGCTGCGCCGCATCGACGCCTACTGGCGCGCCGCGAACTACCTCTCCGTCGGTCAGATCTATCTGCTCGAAAACCCGCTTCTGCGCGAGCCCCTTTTGCCGGAGCACGTGAAGCCGCGGCTGCTCGGCCACTGGGGCACGACCCCGGGACTGAACTTCCTCTACGCGCACATGAACCGCGCGATCCGGAAGTGGGACCTCGACGCGATATTCATCACCGGCCCAGGTCACGGCGGACCTGCGCTCATCGCGAACGTGTATCTCGAGGGGACCTACAGCGAGGTCTACCCCGATGTGTCGCGCGACGCCGCTGGCCTGACGAAGCTCTTCCGCCAGTTCTCGTTCCCCGGTGGCGTGCCGAGTCACGTGTCGGCCGAGATCCCGGGGTCGATCAACGAGGGTGGGGAGCTGGGCTACTCGCTGGCGCACGCCTACGGCGCCGCGCTCGACGACCCCTCGCTCCTGGTGTGCTGCGTGATCGGTGACGGAGAGGCCGAGACCGGCGCCCTCGCGGCGTCGTGGCACTCGAACAAGTTCCTCGATCCGGTCCACGACGGCACCGTGTTGCCGATCCTTCACCTCAACGGTTACAAGATCGCGAGCCCGACGGTGCTCGCGCGAATGCCAGAGCGCGAGCTGCGAGCGTTGCTCCTTGGGTACGGCCACACGCCGATCTTCGTCGAGGGCGACGATCCCGTGCTCATGCACCAGCAGATGGCGGCGGCGCTCGACCGCGCCGTGACAGAGATGCGCCGCATCAGGGGAGAGGCTCTCGCCGCCGGGCATGCGCGCCGGCAGCTCACACCGATGATCGTGCTGCGCTCGCCGAAGGGCTGGACCGGGCCAAAAACGGTCGATGGAAAGCCGGTCGAGGGCACGTGGCGTTCGCATCAGGTCCCCATCGACGACGCGCGTACGAATGAGGCGCATCGGGCCCAGCTCGAGGCGTGGATGCGGTCATACCGTCCGAACGAGCTGTTCGACGAGAACGGAGCGCTCGTGACCGAGCTCGCGGCGCTCCCACCGGTCGGCGAACGCCGCATGAGCGCGAACCCGCGCGCGAACGGCGGGCTCCGCCTCGTCGAGCTTGAACTGCCGGACTTCCGCGCGTACGCGGTCGACGTCCCGGCACCCGGGGCGACGACGGCCGAGCCGACACGCGTGCTCGGCGCATTCCTGCGCGACGTGATCGCGCGCAATCAGGATCGCTTCCGGCTCCTCGGACCCGACGAAACAACGTCCAACCGGCTCAACGCCGTCTTCGACGTGACCGACCGTGTCTTCGGCGACGAGATCCTCCCGACCGATGAGCACCTCGCGCCACACGGGCGCGTCATGGAGGTCCTGTCGGAGCAGATGATCGAAGGCTGGCTCGAGGGCTATCTGCTCACCGGGCGTCACGGCCTCTTCAACTGCTACGAAGCGTTCATCCACATCATCGACTCGATGTTCAATCAGCACGCGAAGTGGCTGAAGGTCACGCGCGCGCTCCCGTGGCGCCGCCCGATCGCTTCGCTGAACTATCTCCTCTCCTCGCACGTGTGGCGGCAGGACAACAACGGTTTCTCGCATCAGGACCCGGGGTTCATCGATCACGTCGTCAACAAGAAGGCCGAGGTCATTCGCGTCTACCTGCCGCCCGACGCGAACACGTTGCTCTCCGTCGTCGACCACTGCCTGCGCAGCCGCAACTACGTCAATGTGACCATCGCCGGAAAACACCTGCAGCAGAACTGGCTGTCGATGGACGAGGCCGTCGCCCACTGCGCGCAGGGCGTCGGGATCTGGCCGTGGGCCGGCACCGACGATGGGAACGAACCCGATGTCGTCCTGGCGTGCTGCGGCGATGTGCCGACGCTCGAGACGCTCGCGGCAAGCGACCTTCTCCGGCAGCACCTGCCCGATATCCGCGTGCGCGTCGTGAACGTCGTCGACCTCATGCGACTGCAGCCCCATGCGGAGCACCCGCACGGCCTGCCCGATCGAGACTTCGATGCGCTGTTCACCACGGACAAGCCCGTGATCTTCGCGTACCACGGGTATCCAACGCTCATCCACCGCCTCGCCTACCGGCGAACGAACCACGCGAACGTCCACGTCCGTGGGTACAAGGAGGAAGGCACGACCACGACGCCATTCGACCTGGTCATGCTCAACGACCTCGACCGTTTCCATCTCGTGATGGATGTCATCGATCGCGTGCCCGGTCTCCGCGACCGCGCGGGCGACGTGCGCCAGCTGATGCAGGACAAGCGCGTGGCGTGCCGCGCCTACACGCGCGAGCACGGCGAGGACGCGCCTGAGATCGCACAGTGGGTGTGGCCCGCGCACCGTTCTAGAATCGCTGGCGAATGAACCCGCTTCGCGTCGCCGTGATCGGCGCTGGATATTGGGGTCCCAACCTCATCCGAAATCTCAGTGAAGCGCCCGGCGCCGTGCCGGTCGCGGTCGCCGACCTATCCCAGGAGCGGCTCGACGGCATCAAGAAGCGCTTCCCCGCGGTGCGCCTGACGACCGATCACACGACGCTGTTCGACGACAAGGACATCGACGCGGTCGCGATCGCGACACCGGTCAACACGCACCGGCGGCTCGTCGAGCAGGCCTTCGCGGCGGGGAAGCACGTGTTCGTCGAGAAGCCGCTGGCCGCGAACAGCGCCGACGCGGAGGCGATGGTCCGCGCCGCTGAGAAGGCCGGACGCACGCTCATGGTCGGCCATACCTTCGTGTACAACCCCGCGGTCGTGGCGGTGCGCGGCCTCATCGAGAAGGGCGAGCTCGGCCGCGTCAACTACGTCGACAGCCAGCGCGTGAACCTCGGCCTGCATCAGTTCGACATCAACGTGCTGTGGGATCTGGGTCCGCACGACGTATCGATCTCGCTGTACTGGCTGGGCGAGGAGCCCGACTGGGTGCAATGCATCGGCGCGTGCTACGTGCAGCCGGAGATCGAGGACGTCGTCTTCCTCACGATGGGCTTCCCGTCCGGCGCGCTCGCGCACGCGCACCTCTCGTGGCTCGCCCCGAGCAAGCTGCGCACGATGACCGTGATCGGCTCGAAGAAGATGGCCGTGTATGACGACGTGCATCCGCAGGAGCGCGTGAAGGTGTACGACTTCGGCGTCGAGTCGCTCGATGGCGAAGAGCTGCGCCGCTCCTATCGGGCCGGAGATATCCACAGCCCGCGCGTCCCGATCACCGAGGCGCTGCAGCTCGAGATGCTCCACTTCATCGACTGCGTCCAGAACGGCAAGAAGCCGCGCAGCGATGGCGAAGCTGGGTTGCGCGTCGTGCGCGTGCTGGAAGCAGGGATGCGCAGCCTGCGGTCCGGTGGCACGCGCGTCTCGTACCGTCCGGCGCCGGAGGTCGCGCGGGCGTGACCTCGCTCGGCGTCCAGATCCACCCCACGGCGGTCGTGTCCCCCAACGTGCAGCTCGGCAGCGGCACGATCGTCGGCGAGTACGTGATCCTCGGGCGCGCGCCGCGCGGTAAGAAAGATGGCGAGCTGTCCCTGGTGATCGGCGTCGATTCGGTGATCCGGCCATTCACCACGATCTACGCGGGCACGACGATCGGCGACCGCCTGCAGACGGGGCAGGGCGCGTCCATTCGGGAAGACAACGTCATCGGCGACGACGTCTCCGTGGGCACGCACGTCTCGCTCGAATTCGGCAACCGCATCGGCTCGCGCGTGCGCATCCATACCGGGTGCTTCCTCGAGCTCGCCACGGTCGAGGACGATGTGTTCCTCGGACCGCACGTCGTGTTCACCGACGATCCGCACCCGCAATGTCCGGCGTATCTCCAATGCGTCAAGGGCGCGACGATCCGCAAAGCGGCGAAGATCGGCGCCAACACGACGTTGCTTCCTGGTGTCGAAGTGGGGGAGCTGGCCCTGATCGGCGCTGGTAGCGTGGTCAGGGCGCGGAAGATCCCCCCGCGGAGTGTGTGGGCGGGAAACCCGGCCGTGAAACTGAAGGACGAATTGACCGAGCTCGACTGCTTCGTCCACATCTACCCGCACGCGTATGCGTGGCTCGAGGAGAAGGCACCGCGATGAACGAGCGCGCGAAAGAGATGGCCCTCGCGACATTCGACCAGGAATGGCGCGATATGGACACGCTCTTTCGAGGCATGTCCGGCTGCGATCTCGAACGGCCGGTCTTCACCGGCGAAGGAGCGGGCTGGCGGGTGCGCGATCTCATTCCGCACTTCGCGGCATGGCAGGAACGCGCCGCGCGCGCCGCGCGCAAGGTGGCGGCAGCCCATCTCCAGCCGAAGCCGGACGACCGCGTGCGCACCTTCCTCGACATCTCGGAGACGGTCGATCAGCTCAACGACGCGACCTTCAGCGGCTGGCGTGCCCGAGCCGTGTCCGATCTCCTTGCGGAGTTCAAGACCAAACATGCGGAGCTGATGAGTGCGCTCGCGGACCTGACACCGACCCAGCTGATGACCGGCGATTCCGCCGAGGACGTCTATGTCTGCTTCCGGATGCCGGGGTTGCAGCATCTCCGCATCCACAGGGAACATCTCGAAGCCGCGCTGACGAAAGAGGAGACCGCATGACCGTCACCCCG
>JANMWW010000121.1:0-1554 GCA_031394155.1 Chloroflexota bacterium
CGACCAGGATCGCCGTCTGCTCGTCTGCGAGGCGGCGCTTCACGACCGGATCAGGCGTGACTGCGAACTGCTCCCAGTCGTAGAGGATCGGCACAACTGAAGTAGCCGCGCATCCGGCAGCCTCAAGTTCCAATCGATTGAATTCGGAATCCGCGAAACCGAACTCGGCGACGCTGGCGAGAAGCTTGAGCTGCTCGCGGCCGAGCTCGCTGTACTGCTTCGCGTGCTCGTTGATGCCGGTGAAGTACTCGGCCGGCGTGATGTTGTGATAGACGACCGCCTTGCGCTGCGGGAGCTTTGCGACCTCGCTGATGACGTCGTTGCCCATCGAGTGGTGGATGAGCAGGAGCGCGTCCTTTGGAAGGCGCTCGAGATCGTGCCAATTACGCACCAACGCCTTGACCTCGGGCTTGGCTTCCCAGGCAAAGAGGTCGCTGCGCACGTCAGATGCCCAGAAGAGACGCTGCAGCTCGAACGCGTCGTTGCCCACAGCATCGCCGTACGCGATGACCGGATGGAACTGGTGCGCGGTCTTGAGCCTAACCACGCGACCGTCGTTCTCTCACAGCCCGAGCACCGTCTTCGTCCTCGCGGCGATGACCTCTGGATCGAATGCCTTCACGCGCGCGTGACCCGCGTCGATGAGCGATGCGCGCCAGCCGAGATCCTCGGTCACGAGCGCACACGCCTCGGCCGCCTGCGCGAGATCCTTCTCCGGCAGGAGCACACCTGCGCCACCGACGGTCTCGCCCACCGCGGCCGCGTCGAGCGCGACAACCGGGAGGCCCATGTACATCGACTCGAGGAGCGGGACGCCAAAGCCCTCGTGCTCGGACAAAGAGATGAAACACGAGGCCGCGCGGTAGTAGCCGACGAGCTGCGCCTGCGAGACCGCGCCGGTGAAGCGCACCGCGCCGCCGAGGCCGACCGCATCGGCCAGCGCGCGCAATCGCGCGAAGTACTGCGGCTGGTCACGATGCGCGCCGACGAGCACGAGCAGCGCCTCGGGGTCGATGCAGCGGCGGTAGTACGCGAGCATGCGGATGAGCTCGTCCTGCCGCTTGTTCGGCGAGATGCGTCCGACGAAGAGCAGCTTGCTGTGGATGCCCGCGAGGAGCGCGCGCACTTCGGGATCGGGCTCGACGTCGAGGCGCGACCAGTCGATGAGGATCGGCACCGCGGCGGTCTTCTCGTAGCCGGCGGCGTCGAGCGCGCGGCGATTGAACTCGGACACGCCGACGCCGAGATCGATGGACGGCGCGAGGCGCGCGAGCTGACGCTCGCCCAGCCGCGCGTGCGCGGCCGAATGCGGATTGATGCCGACGAAGAACTCCGCGGGTGTGACGTTGTGATACATGAGCACGCGCCGCGCCGGGAGCTTTACGAGCTCGTCGAAGACCTCGTGGCCCATCGAGTAATGGAGGAGCAGCGTGTCGTCGGGCTGCACTTTCCGGAAGAGCTCGCGGTACGAGCGGGCCTCGACCGGAAGGCCCGGCTTCGTTTCGACGGCGTACGCCTCCGACTCGTAGCCCCACTCCTGGAAGCACTTGCGCA
>JANMWW010000131.1:0-2836 GCA_031394155.1 Chloroflexota bacterium
GCGCCGCGACGTCGATCTTGCTCATCGTGAGCATCGCCTCCAACGCCCTCTTCGCCCGTCCGGGATCCCTGTCGCCGAGCAGCTCTGGCAATGCGGAGGGGATGATCTGCCACGAGAGGCCAAACCTGTCCTTCAGCCAACCGCACCGGCTCTCCTCGCCGCCATCCGCGGTCAGCTTCGACCACAGCTCGTCGACTTCCTTCTGATCCTTGCAGTCGACGAACAGCGAGATCGCCTCGGTGAACTTGTATTGCGGGCCACCGTTGAGCCCCATGAATTCCTGACCCTCGAGCACGAAGGTGCCGCCCACGACCTTGCCGTCGGGTCCGCGCATGAGGTCGCCCATCTTCGAGTTCCTGAAGATGGAGACGTAGAACTTCATCGCCTCTTCAAGATCGTCGTTGAACCACAGGAACGTTCTGATCTTCTGCATCTCGTCCTTCTTATGACGTGCGCCGGGCAAGTGACGCCAGCACCGCGTCCAGCACGTCGTAGCTCTGCGCCACGCCGGTCTCCATGCCCGAGCGGAGCGCCATGTCGCGAGCGTCCTTGGACTCCAACAGCATCGTGAGCGTCGCCGTCGTCGTGCCGTCCTTTTCGGTGAGCACGAGCGTGTCGAGGGCCTCGCCGGAGTACCACTCCTCTTCGAAGGCCTCTGTGGAGACGAGCCGGTCGGGGGCCGCGATCTCGCGGAACGTGCCGCCCAGCCCGAGCTTCTCCTCCTTGGGGCCATGCCACACGTAGCGGTAGCGGCCGCCGACGCGCAGGTCCACCTCGCAGACGACCATCGTCCAACCCTCCCGCACGCCGAGCCAGCGCTGCAAGAGCTCGGGCCTGGTCCACGCGTCGAAGACGAGACGACGCGGTGCATTGAAGACGCGGGTCATCGCGATCTCCCGGTCAGAGGGTGTCGTGACGGTGAACGTCGAAGCGGCCATCGTGTCTCCCCCCTTAACGCTTTCCAGTAATGCGCTTGTGTCCACGTTTCTTCTCCTTGGCTTTCATCTCGTCGAGTAGCGCGTCCAGGCGCTCGAAGTTGCCCTCCCAGATCTGTCGATAGCGCTCGATCCACGCGTCCGCCTCCGCGAGCGGCTTCGCCTCGATGCGGCACGGGCGCCGTTGTCCGTCGCGGCCGCGCGAGACGAGGCCGGCGCGCTCGAGGACGTCGAGGTGCTTCGAGATGGCCGGCTGGCTGATCGAGAACGGCGCGGCGAGCTCCATCACGGACGCCTCCCCCGACGCCAGGCGAGCGAGGATCGCCCTGCGGGTCGGGTCCGCGAGAGCCGCAAAGGTGCTGTCCAGTCGCTGCGGCTGCACGTACTCATAACTCCTAGGTTATATAATCTCATAGTTATATAAACCGGCCCTGGGCATCTGTCAAGCACCATGACGAAGCGGTCATGTCTCGCGACTGCCCAGCCCCTAGCCTTTGAACTAGGGCCGAATGGCGGGGCTGTTTGGGCCCTTCAGGACTGCGCTCCGCCAGCCGCAAAGGCGATTCTTAGGCCAACAGAAATACCACGGAGGAATGAAGTGAAACGCCGGACTCTCGACATCATCCTCGCAGGCGGTGGCCTTATGGTCGCCGTACTTCTCTTCGCACTCGGATTCGCACTCTTCACCCAGTACAGCTTCTCCCAGAACTACGTGAAGGAAGAGCTGAGCGCGCAGAAGATCACCTTCACGCCCGCTGACAAGCTCACAGCCGAAGAAACGAGCTGGAAGGCCGGCTCGGTCTGCTTGACCAACTACGGCGGCCAGCTGATGCAGACCGGCCCTCAGGCGGAGTGCTACGCGAAGTACTACATCGCGCTGCACATGGAGAACTCCGCGGTCAGCAGCGGATTCCCCGGCGCGACCTACGCGACCCTCGGCGCCATCCGCTCCGATCTCGCCGCACAGGTGACCGCCGCCAAGGCAAAGGGTGACACCACCGCGGCTGCCGACAGCCAGAAGAAGCTCGACACGGCCACATCGCTTCGCACGACGATGCAGACCGGTGAGACACTTCGTGGCTTGCTCCTGACGGTCTACGGATTCAGTGTCCTCGGTGACGCTGCCGGCCTCTCGGCGAATCTCCTCTACGGCCTCGCCGCCGTCATGCTGGTCCTGTCGATCGCAGGCCTGGTGCACGCCTTCGTCACGCCGAAGGAGAAGGTCATCTTCGACAAGGCAGGCGAGCGAGTTCGGATCCCGACCCCGGCATAGGCCTCACGTCGGAAAAACGCCTCTCTAGGAGCCCGGTCGACATCGACCGGGCTCTTGGCTGCCCGGGGCATGCCGAGTGCATTCATGGAGGGGAGCGCTATTTCGAAAGGAGGGCCACACATGGACCTCAGCACAATCCTCGCGTTCATCGTCATCGGCCTCATCGCTGGCGCGATCGCTCGATTCCTGGTGCCCGGACCGGACCCGATGGGCTGGATCGGCACGATCGTGCTCGGGATCATCGGCTCGTTCGTCGGCGGTTTCCTCGCGAACCTGATCTTCGGCGGCACCGTCGCGGTCAGCCCAGCCGGGATCGTCGGATCGATCATCGGCGCGATCATCGTGCTGCTCGTCTGGCGTCAGGTCGGAGGCCGTCGCGCCGTTCTCTAGCGCGTAGCCTGAACTGCACATGACCGAAGCCGACGGCCCGGCGGAAGAGCTCGTCCGACGGAGCCGTCGGCTCGGTGACCTCGCCGAACGCCGGCTCGCTCTCGCCCCGCGTTCGACTGCAGCGCTCGGGCACGCGCGGCAGCTTCGCGACCACGTCGAGGGGTTCGTCAAGCCCCGCGCCGCTGACATCGATGCGCCCATCCTCGTCGTGCTGATGGGGCCGACCGGTGCCGGCAAG
>JANMWW010000383.1:0-3539 GCA_031394155.1 Chloroflexota bacterium
CTCAGTAGACACCCTATACAGACTCTTGACAAGTGCCCGGCGGCACCATAGCGTTGCACAAACCTAGACAGAGTCTCTACAAAAGCTCGTGCGAAAGGACGCCGTGTTGAACACCCCGCCTGCATCACCGACCCGCTGGGCGGGCCTCGCCGCCCTGAGCCTCGGCGTCGCGATGATCATCGTCGATGCGACGATCGTGAACGTCGCCGTCCCCTCGCTGGTACGCGATCTGAAGCTCGACAGCACCCAGACCGAGTGGGTGAACACCACGTACGCGCTCACGTTCGCGGCGTTCCTCGTCACGCTCGGCCGGGTCGGCGATCTCGTCGGCCGCCGCATCACATACCTGGTCGGTGCGGTGCTGTTCGCGATCGCGTCGGTCGCCGCGGGCGTCGCTCCGACGGGTGGCTTGCTCATCGCGGCGCGCCTCGGTCAGGGGCTCGCCGGCGCAGCGATCCTTCCCGCGACGCAGTCGATCATCAACAACACGTTCCGCGGGCGCGAGCGCGCGCTCGCCTTCGGCGTCTGGGGCGCGACGATCGGCGGCGTCGCGGCCATCGGTCCGTTGCTCGGCGGCTGGCTGACCACGAACCAGAGCTGGCGATGGGCCTTCTACGTGAACGTGCCGATTGCGGTCGTCGCCATCGCCGGCACGCTCCTGTACGTGCGCGAATCGCGCGATGAGCACGCGCGGGCCGGGTGGGACCCTGTGGGATTCGTCCTCGTAACGCTCGGACTCGCCTCGTTCGTGTTCGGCCTCGTCGAAGGCCGGCTCTATGGCTGGCTGAGCCCGATCCGGCCGTTCGCCGTGCTCGGTTGGACATGGCCGAGCACCGCCATCTCGATCATCCCGGTCGCGATCTTCGACGGGCTCCTGGCGGTGGCCGTTTTTGCGTGGGTCGAGCTTCGACGCCAGCGTGCCGGTCGCTTCTTCCTGTTCGACTTCGACCTGTGGCGCTACCCCGCGTTCCGCTTCGGCAATCTCGCCGGGACGATCGTCTCGCTCGGGGAGTTCGGCCTGCTCTTCGTTTTGCCGCTCTTCCTGCAGGCGGTCGTGGGCTACTCCGCCTTTGAGACCGGCCTGACGTTCCTCGCGCTCGCACTCGGGTCGTTCGCCTCGGCGGGCCTGGCGGCGGTGCTCACCGGGCGCCTTGGTCCACGCCGCGTGGTCAGCATCGGCATGGCCCTCGAGGCCGTCGGCATCCTCGGGACCACGCTGTTGATCGCGCCGGGCGTCTCCGGCTTGGCGCTTGCGATACCGCTCTTCGTGTACGGGGTCGGTGTCGGCTTCGCCACTGCGCAACTTACGAACATCGTCCTCTCGGATATCCCGACTGCGCGCTCCGGTCTGCGTCGGGGACGAACTCGACGATGCGGCAGCTCGGTTCCGCGTTGGGCATCGCCGTGCTCGGTACCGTTCTGTTCAGCGGGCTCGCCGACGGCACCCGCGATCGTCTCGGCGCCGTCTCCGGCATCCCTGCGCAGGCGCGCGAATCCATCGTCGAGGCGCTTGATGCGTCCGCCGGTCAGGCCCTCGTCGCCCTCCGAAGCGATCCGCGCGGAGCGGTCGTCGTTCCCGCCGTCGAAGAAGCGTTCGTCGCTTCGGCGCGCACGGCCGGGGCCGTCGCGTTCGCCTTCGTCGTGCTCGGCCTGATGCTGTCGTTCCTCATCCCGGCCCCGGACCGGCGGACCGCCGCGTCGGCGGCCGACGCGGCACTGCCGGTCGGATCGACCTGATGCGGGTCTGGGACGTCGCCCCTCGGCTCTTGTGCCAGGCGCATCTGCTCGGAGAGCACCGTGGCATCCATGCATTGGTCGCCGTCATCGCGCACGGGTTCGAGGGGTCAGTCGACACCCGGAGACCCGACGCCGGGTGGGGAAACTCCCCGCCCTCGCAGTCCGTCACGCGCACGCTGCGACGAGAGGCGATCCCGCGGGTACTGCTTCATGGTGCCTAACCGAGCATCTGATCCAGAGTCTCCCCGCCACGAAATCGACGTTCTGACTATCTCTGAGCACGAATAGGCGATGCGGGCGGTCCCAAACCGACAGGTAGTCAGTTAGTCGTTCCGAACCTGAGGGAGTTAGACCTCGCGTGCTCAGCGGATAGGTTCAATTGGAACGGCATGACGCGGGATGAGTCGG
Source organism: Chloroflexota bacterium (assembly GCA_031394155.1). Lineage (GTDB taxonomy): Bacteria > Chloroflexota > Limnocylindria > P2-11E > P2-11E > CF-39. The sequence continues at coordinate 2,146 of JANMWW010000383.1, forward strand.
GACGCACGTTCCGCTCTCAGTGACAGTGGCGGAATGTGGGGGGCTCGGAGAAGCCACTGACGAACAACGCGAGGATGAGGAAACGAAACGCGGACCGGAACGCGTCCGCCTCCGCGGGTCACTCGATCGAGAAGCACCCGGACATGATCATCTGCACGGGCCGCCACTTCCCTCCGACCAGGACCTCGGCGCGATAAGCCGTAGCTGTGCCACGTGAGAACGCGTCGACGACGTCGTGCGGCAACGCGAATGCCGCCACGCCGGCCGCAGCCGCGAGGCAGCCGTACGACTCCGGGGGACCGAAGCGCGCGGTGGCGATCGTCGCCCCGCTCGCGTCGAGAAGACGTGCGTCATCAGGCAGCGCGCCCGACCTCGCCGCGAGGTACATCCGGTGGCCTGTCGGACTGTGACTCACGTGGGTTGACAGGTACAGGCGCACGACATCCGTCGCGGTGCTTCTCGCGATCGCCCGCATGGCGCGAGCGAGGTCCAAGAGCGCCGGTTCGCTCGCGTACGGGCCGAATGTGGTCGGGTACAGAACGATCTCGGTCACGGCACCGGACGCCGATGCCTGGCGCCAATGAAGCGTCGGCCCTTCGCTCGCTCCGACGGCGGGATAGAGCTGGCCGACGAGCGGCTTCGCTCCTCCCGGTCCGGTGCTGATCGTCACGTCACGTGGCGTGCCCTTTGAGAAGTCCGGGCAACACCCCTCCGCTCCCTCGGCGATCCGCAGCCACGGCTTCGTCCCCGCGGTCTGGCTCATCTCGACCATGAGGACGGGATCGCCCAGAGCGCGCGGTCCGAGCGCGGGAGAGCCGAAGAGCGACGCCGTTACGGCGAGGTCGCTCGGCACCCCGTCAGGCACATACGGCTGAAACGCAAGCGCTGCGGTCCGGGGACTGATCGCAGCGACGAGCGGCGAGCTCGGTGTCTCCACGGTTGCGGTCGCCCCGCCGGAGCCCGCGCTTCCCTCCGGGAGGCGGCCGCATGCAAGGGCGACAAGAGCCAGTGAAAGGACGAGCCGACCCACATCAGGCATAACGCCCACCTTGGCCAAAGGTTCCGCAGGCCGCGCTTCAGTCAGCGCTGTCGGGCCGAGCCGACCTCCTCACGAACGTCGCGCCCGCGGCGACCGCACGTCACGCGCATGCTCGCAGTGGCCGTCGTCGCAATAGACCGCGACCAGCACGTCGTCCCGTTCGACCTCGCTCGCGAACAGTTCTGAAGTTGCCCCGGTTTCGTGGAGCGCTGAACACTAGGTGATCGCGATCTCCGCGAACCGTGCGCTCGGCACATGGTCTAGCACGAGCAATGGTTTAGGTCCTCACAGCGATCGCGCGTGACCAATAGTTTCGGCGGGCGTGAGCGTGAAGGTGACGAGACGCTCGACTCGG
>JANMWW010000228.1:0-12084 GCA_031394155.1 Chloroflexota bacterium
CCGGCCGCGATCGCGCGCGAGCATCCCGAGCGCATCCGGCACGTTCATTTGAAGGACGCCGACGGCGCGCTCGCGGCCGCGGTGCGCGAGCGCCGTATCGCCTACGGCGAGGCCGTCGCGCGTGGGCTCTTCCGCCCGCTGGGGCAGGGCGGTGCTGGCATCGCCGACGTGCTGCGCGCGCTCAAGGGATCGGGGTATGCCGGCTGGGGCGTGCTGGAGCAGGACATCGCGCTGCGCGAACCGCCGACCGAGGCGAACGACCCAGCCCGCGACGTGGCTCGCTCGCGAGACTTCGCGAACGCCCGTGGCTAAGTACGACGTGCTCACCATAGGTCGCGTGAGCGTGGATCTCTACCCGGAGCAGATCGGCGTGCCGCTCGCGAAGGTGTCCACCTTCTCGAAGTCGCTGGGCGGCAGCGCGACGAACGTCGCGGTCGCCGCATCGCGGCTGGGACGGCACGCCGCTGTCATCACCAAGGTCGGTGCCGATGGATTTGGCGAGTTTGTCCGCGAAGCCATGGGCTCGTTCGGCGTCGACACGGAGTTCGTCGGCACGGACGCACAACTCCGCACCCCCCTGGTGTTCTGCGAGATCTATCCGCCCGACAACTTCCCGCTGCTTTTCTACCGCGAGCCGACGGCTCCCGACATGATGCTCATCGTGGCCGAGCTGCCGCGCGACGCGATCCGCGAGGCCGCGCTGTTCTGGACGACGGGCACGGGCCTCTCCGCGGAGCCGAGCCGCGCGGCGACGCTCGCGGCCATGGAGCTCGCGACGGGGACCCGAGTGCACGATCTCGATCACCGTCCCTCGCTGTGGCGCGAAGGGGACGAGCCGCGCCGGTGGGCGATGAAGGCGGCGGAGCGCGCGACCGTCGTCGTCGGCAACCTCGACGAGGTGGAGATGGCCACGGGCACGCGCGATCCGGCGGATGCTGCGGCGGCACTGCTCGCGGCCGGGCCGGAGATCGTCATCGTGAAGCAAGGTCTGTCCGGAGCGAGCGCGTTCACCAAGGAGCGCACGTTCCACGCGGAGGCGATTTCCGTGACCGTGGTGTGCGGGCTCGGCGCGGGCGACGCCTTTGGTGGCGCGCTCGCGCATGGGTTGCTGTCGGGATGGGATCTCGGGCGCACGCTCACATTCGCCAATGCCGCCGGCGCGATCGTCGCATCGCGACTCGCCTGCGCGGACGCCATGCCGACGATCTTCGAGGTCAACGATCTGCTGGCAGCGTCAAAGAGGTGAGCGGCACGACACGACTGACGATGGCGCAGGCGCTCATCCGTTTCCTCTCGGCGCAGTACGTGGAGCGCGATGGGGAAGAGGAGCTGTTCTTTCCCGGAGTGTTCGGCATCTTCGGCCACGGCAACGTCGCGGGCATCGGGCAGGCGCTTTACCAGTACCGCGATCGCATGCCATATCACCTTGCGCGCAACGAGCAGGCGATGGTCCACATCGCCGCCGCGTACGCGCGCATGCGCGATCGCCTCGGTACGTTCGCGTGCACGAGCTCGATCGGCCCGGGCGCCACGAACATGGTCACGGGCGCCGCGCTTGCGACGATCGATCGGCTGCCGGTGCTGCTTCTGCCGGGCGACGTCTTCGCATCGCGTCGCGCCGATCCGGTGCTGCAGCAGCTCGAGGTGCCCACGCGCGGTGATGTCTCGGTGAACGATACGTTCATCCCGGTCTCGCGCTACTTCGATCGCATCATGCGCCCCGAGCAGATCGTGCCCGCCGCGCTCGCGGCGATGCGCGTCCTCACCGATCAGGCGGACACCGGTGCCGTGACGCTCTCGCTCCCGCAGGACGTGCAGACCGAAGCCTTTGACGTGCCGGAGGAGTTCCTCGCCAGGCGGATCTGGCACATTGCGCGGCCACTACCGGACGTCGCCGCGCTCGCACGGCTCGTGGCGCTCATCGATGTCGCTCGGAAGCCGCTCATCGTCGCGGGGGGTGGGGTGATCTACTCCCGCGCGACCGACGCTCTGCGCGCGTTCGCCGAGAAGAGCGGCATCGCCGTGGCCGAGACCCAGGCTGGAAAGGGCGCGCTGCCTTTCGACCATCCGCAGTCGCTCGGCGCGATCGGTGTGACCGGGACCAGCGCCGCGAACGCTGTCGCGGCGGAAGCCGACCTGGTCATCGGCGTCGGAACGCGCTGGAGTGACTTCACGACCGCTTCGCAGGCGCTCTTCGCTCCGGGCACCCGCTTCGCCAACGTGAACATCGCCGCGTTCGACGCGCCAAAACTTGGCGGTCTCGCGGTGGTCGCGGATGCGCGGGTCACGCTCGAGGCACTCGCGACCATTGATCATCGCGTCGACGACGCCTACCGGAGGAAGGTGGTCGCGCTCAAGATCTCCTGGGAGAAGGAGGTCGACGCCGCCTACTCGCGGCGCAACCTGCCGCTTCCTGCCCAGAGTGAGGTCATCGGTGTGCTGAACGAGGTCGCCGGACCGCGCGATGTGGTCATCTGCGCCGCCGGCTCGCTCCCGGGGGAACTGCACAAGCTCTGGCGCGCGCGCGACCCGAAGCAGTACCACGTCGAGTACGGCTACTCGTGCATGGGCTACGAGATCCCCGCGGGGATCGGTGTGAAGCTGGCCGCGCCCGAGCGCGATGTGTTCGTGATGGTCGGCGACGGCTCGTACCTGATGATGCCCAGCGAGATCGTCACGGCGACGGCGGAACACACCAAGCTCGTGATCGTCCTCGTCGACAACATCGGCTTCAGCTCGATCGGCGCGCTCTCCCGCTCCCTGGGCCTCGATGGATTCGGCACGCAATACCGCTATCGGCAGAACGGCTCACTGGGCTTCGACAGCGACAAGGAGCCGCTCACGCCGCTGCCCGTCGACCTCGCGGCGAATGCCCAGAGCCTTGGCGCGCGCGTGCTACGCGCGAAGAGCATCGACGAATTCCGTGTCGCGCTCACGCAGGCGAAGCACGGCAGCGAGACGACGGTGGTCTATATCCGCGTTGACCGGTACGAGGGCGTACTCGCCGGTGGTGCGTGGTGGGACGTCGCGACCGCCGAAGTCTCCGACGTCCCTGCGGTTCGTGAAGCGCACGAGAGAGAGACCGTGGAGAAGCGTCGGCAGCGTCGGCACATCGGCCCATAGTGGCTACGCCAACACAGACGTCGAGCGGCCTTCGCATCCCGAGCGAGTCCGCGCCAGATCACGAGCATCGACTGATCGACATGCCGCGCGAGCGAGCCGGTTGGAACTACGTCGGCTTCGAGGTCGTGAAGCTGAAGTCGGGCGAGCCCCTCGCGCGCGACACGCAGCAGAACGAGGCGTGCTTTGTGTGGCTGAGCGGCACGAGCACCGTGCTCGCGGGGAAGACGCGCTGGGAGAAGGTCGGCAAGCGCAAAAGCGTGTTCGACGGCCTGCCCCAGGCGGTCTACGTGCCGCCGGCGACGCCGGTGCGCATCACCGCCGGCCGCGGCGGCGCGGAGATCGCGATCGGCTGGGCGCCCGCGTCGAAGGGCTCGGCACCGCAGCTGCTCGCGGACGCGCGCGTCGAAGAGCGGGGGGAGGGCGTCGCATCCCGGACGATCCACCAGATCCTCATGGAGGATCGCGACGCAGAGCGTCTTCTTGTGACCGAGGTCCTCACACCTGGCGGGCACTGGTCGAGCTACCCGCCGCACAAGCACGACACCGAGGATCCGCCGAACGAGACCTATCTCGAGGAGATCTACTACTTCCGCATGAAGGACCCTCGCGGGTTCGCGCTCCAGCGCATCTACACGGCCGATCGATCGCTCGACGAAAGCCTCGCAGCGAGGGACGGCGATCTGGTCCTCGTGCCGCGCGGCTACCACACGGTATCGGCCGCGCCCGGCTACGACACGTATTACCTGAACGTCATGGCCGGGCCGCTTCGAGAGTGGAAGATCACGTTCGACCCGGACCACGAACGAATGCGCTGGTGAGTCGTATCGACGCGGTGCTCTTTGACTGGGGTGACACGCTCTTCGAAAGCCCGCACGCGCCGAGCGTCATCCTCGAGCATGCGCGCACTCACAACATCCCGATGGACCCAAAGACCGCTGAGGAGATGTGGCGCGAGCTGTGGGAGGCGGGGAAGACCCCGGAGGAGCACGCCAAGGGACGCGATCTCTCTCGGGTCGCTCATCGCCAGGTCTGGACGAGTCTGTTCAAGCGCGCGAACGCACGACTGCCGGGCATCGACGAGGTGCTGTACGAGCGCGTGATGAATGCGTCGGTATGGAAGCCGTACCCCGACACGGCGCCGACGCTCCGCTCGCTCCGATCGCGAGAGATCAGGATCGGCGTGGTCAGCAACCACGCGTTCGACCTGCGGCCGTTCTTCCGCGAGTTCGGCCTCGCCGACTACGTCGACGCCTACGCGCTCTCGTACGAGATCGGCGTGGCGAAGCCGGCGAAGCGGATGTTCACCGAGGCGTGCCGGATGCTCCGCGTCGAGCCGTTGAACGCCCTCATGGTCGGCGACGATCCCGTCAGCGACGGCGGCGCGAGTGTTGCCGGGCTCCAGATGTACGTCCTGCCCGGGTACGCGCACGGCGGGGCGCGCGGTCTCGAGCGTGTCCTGCACATCGTGGACGCGTCCCGCCGATGAGCGGACCGCAGGTCGAGGTCGGCGGGCGGGACGTGCTCGCGATGGCCAAGACCGTCGCCGCGAACGAGTTCCCGGTGGAACGGCCGTCGGTCATCGGTGTGGATCGCGAGACGGGCAATCTCGTGCGCCTCTCGCCGTTCCCGTGGAAAGGCACCGATACCGACCCGCCGATCATGAAGTGGGGCTGGCTTCACGTGAACACATTGCCCGATCAGCGCGACGTGAGGCCCGAGACGGTCGCCGTCGATGGAGAGATTGCGATGACGGCGTATCTCGACGCGAAGGAGGCGTGGCGCCTGCGGTGGCCGTTCGTCCGCCCGCATCTCCGCGGTTCGCTCGAATCGCTGCAGGAGCTCGCGCGCGAGCGGGTCGCGACGGCTGGCTTCGTCCGTCCGGCGCACGGCGACGTCGTGCAGCTGCCGCTGCGATACCGCTTTCGCTGCGACAGCCTCGCGTGTACGACCACGCATGAGCTGCCGATCCTCGACTGGGAGATCCACGAGATGGCGCGTCTGGCCCGGGAGCGGTACGGACAGCAGTGGGCGACGCAGTTCCGCTCGACGTGGGGTCAAGGCCTGTTCGAGAAGTACGACGTCCATCTCCTGCTGTCGTCGTACGCGCAGTCGCCTTCGAAGTTCTACGTGGCCGGACTCTTCTATCCGCCGCGCGAGGCCGAGGACACGCACGACCACCTACACCATCAGGAGCATCGCCAGCATCTGCGGGAGCCGCCGGCGTCGTAAACGCGCGCTAGACCTTTCCGGCTAGCTCCTTGGGTACGTCGCTGCGCTTCGTGCCGATCTCGTTCGCTCGGCCGTGATAGCCCTGCGGGAACAGCCGCAGCAGAAGGAATGCGCCGGTCAAGGCGTCTTCGACGCGCTCGACGATGAGCGATGGTCCCCATCTCGAGTCGAACCGCTCGCCGACCGTGGGTATCGGAACGCCGGGCTCCATGCCTTCCTTGTCCCACTGGAGGACCGCGTACCCGCGGACGATGCGCTCTTCGTCGCCGCCCTCATCCGGGCGCCAGCGATGAGCGTCGCGTCCGTGTTCGCGCTGGCACACCGCGGGCGATGCCGAGTGCATCGTCACCCATTTGAAGGGGTCGGAGTCCTTGCTCTGCGAACCTTGTGGGTAGGCCTCGCGGAATTTCTGCTCGCCGCTGGTGCAGAGATAGTAGAAGAGCATCGAGCGCAGTATATGGATGTGAAAACGGAGACGATCCGCGTGCTGGGGTTACGTACGCGCGTCCTCACCGCTGGAGACCGCGCGTCCGGCACACCGGTTGTCCTCATTCATGGGGTCGGAGGTTGGGCCGAGCACTGGCGCGAGGTGATGGAGCCGATCGCCGTCTCCGGCCGCCGCGCCATGGCGGTCGATCTCCCCGGCTTCGGTGAAACGGAAGCGCCGGGCCGCATCGCGCACTTCGGGCCGAACAACGCGTACTACCCAGAGTTCGTGCTCGCGTTGATGGACGCGCTTGAGCTACCCACCGCGCACCTGGTCGGCTCCTCGATGGGCGGCGCGGTCGCGTATATGGCTGCGGTCACCGCGCCAGAGCGCGCGCGCTCGCTCACGCTGGTCGCGAGCGGTGGCCTCGGGAAGGACATCGCGATGTTCCTACGCCTCGCGACGCTCCCCGGGATGATCGCGCTCGCGAAGGTCTTCGGGAAGCCACGGCAGGGTCGAGAGGTCCTGCGCAGCTGCTTCTTCGACCCCACGCGCATCCCCGAGACGCTCTACGCGGAGTCTGAGAAGTACGGCTTCGACTCATATCCGGAATTCGTCCGCGCGCTGCGCTCGGGCGTGACGGTCCGCGGCGTGCGCGGCGGCGTGCGCGATCACTGGGTGAAGAAGGCGGCTGGCTATCGCGCGCCGGTGCTCGCGGTCTGGGGCCGCGAAGACGCCGTACTACCGATCCATCATCTCGCTGGAGCGAAAGACGTGTTCCCACAGGCGGAAGTGCACGTCATCGAGCGCTGCGGGCACCTGCCGATGATCGAGCGAACCCAGGAATTCCTCGCGGCCACGCTGCCGTTCCTCGACCGGGCCGAGCGGGCGACCGCCAGCCCAGCGGCGCGCGGAGTGGCACCATTGACCGCGAACGCATGAAGACGGGCGAGCGTCCCGCGGCCACGATCACCACACCGCGCGCCAAGGTCACCCTCACGAAAGACCAGGTCATCGCCGACTACCGGCTTGCCGTGCGCAGCCGGGCCGCGAGCGAGATCGGCCGCCGCGAGGTGCTGGGGGGCCGCGCGCCGTTCGGAATCTTCGGCGACGGCAAAGAGGTCGCGAACCTTGGGATGGCGCACGCGTTCCGGCCGGGAGACTGGCGGAGTGGCTACTACCGCGACCAGACGTTCATGCTGGCGGTCGGGCTGGCGACGCTCGATCAGTACTTCGCCCAGCTCTACGCCGACGCCGATCTTGAGCGCGAGCCCTTCTCCGCTGGCCGGCAGATGTCCAACCACTACGCCACGCGGACCGTCGGTGAAGAGGGCCAGTGGCGCGACCTCCTGGTCGCTGGACAAACCGCGTCGGACATTTCGCCGGTCGCGGCACACGTGCCGCGAGGCGTCGGGCTGGCCTGGGCGTCCAAGCTCTATCGCAACACGCCGGGCCTCCGCGAGGTGAGCGCCGGGTTCTCGCGCAACGGCGACGAGGTCTGCTTCGTCACGATCGGGAACGCCGGCACGAGCGAGGGGCTGTTCTGGGAATCCGTGAACGCTGCTGGCGTTCTGCAGATCCCGCTCGTCGTCGCGGTGTGGGACGACGGCTACGGCATCAGCGTGCCGAACGAGCTGCAGACGACGAAGGGCTCGATCTCGAAGGCGCTCGCGGGGATGCAGCGCGATGGCGGCGCAGGCTTCGAGATGCGGACGACCAAGGGCTGGGACTATGCCGATCTCATCGACACGTTCGCCGAGGTGACCGAGATCGCGCGGCGCGAGCACGTGCCCGCTCTCATCCACGTCGTCGAGGTGACGCAGCCGCAGGGCCACTCGACGAGCGGCAGCCACGAGCGTTACAAGCCGGCGGACCGCCTCCGCTTCGAGATCGAAGGCGATCCGATCAAGAAGATGCGCGAATGGATGATCCGCACCGACATCGCCGACGCGGCGACCCTCGATTCGTATGAGAAGCGCGACCGCGTCGAGGTCGAGGGGATCCGCGAGCGTGCATATGAGGCGTTCCAGGCGCCCATCCGCCGCGAGCGGGACGCCGCGGGGACGCTCATCGTCGGTGCCGCGGACGATGCCGGCCTCGACCCGACGCCGTTCATCCGGGAGCTGCGAGAAGAGATGGATCTCAATCGAAAGATGATCGACTCGGCGCTCTTCCGCGCGGTCGTCGCGCTGCGCGAGCATCGCTCTCAGGCAAAGGACGCGCTCGTGGACCTCGCACGGCGCTATCGCGCGGAGAACGTCGAGCGCTACACCTCGCACCTGCTCTCCGACTCCGACCGCTCACCGCTGCGTGTTCCTCACGTGAGTCCGCAGTTCACCGCAGATAGCGAAAGCGTCGACGGACGCCTCGTGCTCCTTCGCTGCTTCGACGCGCATTTCGCACGCGATCCGCGCGTGATCGTGCTCGGTGAGGACGTCGGAGTTCTCGGCGACGTGAACCTCGTCTACGAGGGGCTGCAGGCCAAATATGGCAAGGACCGCGTTGTCGACACCGGCATCCGCGAGGCGACGATCCTCGGGCAGGGGATCGGCGCCGCGATGCGCGGGCTGCGGCCGATCGTCGACATCCAGTACGTCGACTATCTGCTGTACGCGCTCGAGATCGCGTCCGACGACCTCGCGACGTTGCGCTTTCGGACGTTCGGCGCGCAGATCGCGCCGGTCATCATCCGCACGAAAGGCCACCGGCTGCAGGGGATCTGGCACACCGGATCGCCGATGCAGATGATCCTCGGCACGCTGCGCGGCATGCACGTCGTCGTGCCGCGCGACATGACGCAGGCCGCGGGCTACTACAACACGCTGCTGCGCGGCGACGATCCCGCGATCGTGATCGAGGTCCTCTCGGGCTATCGCCTGAAAGAGCGCGTGCCGTCGAACATCGCCGACTTCACGCTGCCGCTCGGCGTACCCGAGACGATCCGCTCGGGACGCGACCTCACGCTCGTGACCTACGGCGCCCTCTGTCGCATCGCGATGGAGACGGCGAAGGATCTTGCGGAGGTCGGGATCGACATCGAGGTCATCGATGTGCGGACGCTGCTGCCGTTCGACAGCGGCGGACTCATCGCAACGAGCGTCGCGCGTACCGGCGCGCTGCTGGTCGTCGACGAGGACCTACCAGGTGGGGCGTCGGCCTACATGCTTCAGCAGGTGCTGGAGGTGCAGGGTGCCATCGACCATCTCGAGGTGCCCGCGCGTTCGCTCTCGGCGGTCGCGTCGCGGACGCCGGTCGGCACGGACGCCGACCACTTCACGAAGCCGGACCACGAAGACATCTTCGCAGCGGCCTACGGGATCGCGCGCGAGCGCGACCCCAAGCACTTCCCGGCGCTGCTCGGAGAAGACGCATGACCGAGAAGTCGAACGTCCAGGCGGTGCACGACACGCTGCTGGCTGAGTTCCGCCGCGACGAGCGCTACATCCTGCTGGGGGAGGACGTCGGCGTACGCGGTGGCGTCTTCCGCGTGTCCGATGGATTCATCGAGGAGTTCGGACGCGATCGCATCATCGACACACCGGTCGCGGAGTCGGCGATCGTCGGCGTCGCGATCGGCGCAGCGCTGGGCGGTCTCCTGCCGGTCGCGGAGATGCAGTTCGCGGACTTCAGCGCACCGGCATTCGAGCAGATCGTCGACGAGGCTGCGCGGATCCGATACCGCTCGAACGGCGGCTACGGCGTCCCGATAGTGATCCGCATGCCCTGGGGCGGCGGGATCCACGGCGCGCTCTACCACTCCCAGTCGGTCGAAGCGTTCTACGCACACGTGCCCGGGCTGAAGGTCGTCGTGCCGAGCACGCCGCGCGACATCACCGGGATGCTGCGTAGTGCGCTGCGTGATCCCGATCCCGTGATCTTCCTCGAGCACAAAGCGACCTACCGCGCCGTGAAGGGCGAGGTCCCGGACGATCCGGAATTCACGATCCCGCTCGGACCCGCGGATGTGAAGCGTGAAGGGACCGACATCACCGTGTTCGCGTACGGGCTGATGCTCCATCACTCACTGCGCGCGGCCGAGCAGCTCGCCTCGGAAGGCATCTCGGTGAACGTCGTCGATATCCGCAGCCTGCGCCCTCTGGATGCGGGAACGATCCTTCGGGAAGCGCGGAAGACCGGAAAGTGTTTGGTCGTATATGAGGACAACCGCCTATTCGGCGCTGGGGCCGAGATCGCCGCGCTGATCGCCGAAGAGGCCTTCGACGCGCTCGACGCGCCAGTCATGCGCCTCGGCGGCCCAGAAGTGCCCGCGATGCCGTACAACAAACCACAGGAGGACTGGTTCATGCCAGACCCTTCGAAGATCGCGACGAAGATGCGCGAGCTTGCGGCGTATTAGGTAGGGGTGAGCATGTTCGAGCTGAAGATGCCAAAGCTCGGTGAGTCGGTCACCGAGGGAACGATCGGGAAGTGGCTGAAGAAGCCCGGCGACACCGTGAACAAGTACGACCTCCTGGTGGAAGTCCAGACCGACAAGGTGAACACCGAGATCCCGTCGCCGGTGTCCGGCACGCTGCGCGAGGTGAAGGTCGAGGAGGGGCAGACCGTTCCGATCGGGACGCTGCTCGCCATCTTCGACACGGCCGAGGCCGAGACGGCCGCGGCCTCGCCCGCCGCCGGCCAGCCGACGGTGAGCGCGGCGGCTGAAGCTCCGGCGGCGGCCGCCGGCTCTCGGACGCAGCCGTCGGCGCCTCCGCCGAACCACGCGCCTGGTCCAAGCGCCGCAACGGCGGACAGCAGAGCGGCGCAGGCGCGACCGGCGTCAGCGCCGTCGGCTGTGCCCGCGCCGGCTGGCTCTGGGGGTAATGGGCACGCCGCGCGACCGGATCTCTCCGACGTGCGGGCGACCCCGGCCGTTCGGAAGATGGCATCGGAGAACGATGTCGACATCTCGGAGATCGAGGGCACGGGTCTCGGTGGCCGCGTGTCGAAGAAGGACGTCGAGGACTTCATCGCGCAGCGTCAGAGCGCGCCGCAGGCCCGACCGCAGGCGGCATCCCAGCCCTCGCAGCCGTCCGCCGCGCAGCAGGCCGCGGCCGGACGCGTCATCCAGGCGCAGCCGCAGAATCAACCCGCGCGTCCGGCACCGGCGCCAAGCCTCGCAGGCGACACGCTCGTGCCGCTCACGCAGATGCGGCGCGCGATCGCGAACAACATGATGCAGGCGTGGAGCGCACCGCATGCGCACGCGGTCATGCCCGTCGACGTGACCGAGCTGATGAAATACCGCGAGAAGGTGCGTCACGACTTCATGGCGCGTGAAGGATTCGATCTCTCGCCCGCGGCATTCATCGCGAAGGCCGTCATCGAAGCGATCCGCACCGTGCCGGCGGTCAACTCGAGTTGGACCGACCAGGGTCTGGTGCTCCACCGCGAGATCAATCTGGGTTATGCGGTCGCGCTCGGTGAGGATGGCCTCATCGTGCCGGTGATCAAGGATGCCGACGGGCGCAGCCTCGCTGGTCTGATGCGCGCGATCCGCGACGTCGTCGATCGAGCCAAGGTGAAGCGCCTCACGCTCGACGACCTGACCGGCGGAACGTTCACGCTCAACAACACCGGCCCGCTCGGCACGATCGTGTCGAGCCCGATCGTGCCGCCGGGCCAGGCGGCGATCATGTCGTCTGAGTCGATCCGCAAGTCGCTTACCGTGACGGACGACGACTCGATCGCCATCCGGCAGATCATGAACATCGTGATCGGCTTCGATCACCGCGTGATCGATGGATCGACCGCCGCGCGGTTCCTCGCTGCGGTCCGCGACTGGCTCCAGGACGTGGGACCGTCGGTGACCGTGTACTAGTGCGGGAGCTCGTACCGATTACCTTCGAGATCCCCGGCGAGATCGAGCGGCCGCGTTCACGTGGACGCGGTGCCGCCAACGAAGTCGTGCCGATCGATCGCGCGCGCCCTGACTGGTTGAAGGTCCGTCTGCCCACCGGACCGACGTACGAGAATCTGCGCAAACTCATGCGCAGCAAGGTGCTTCACACCGTCTGCGAAGAAGCCCACTGTCCGAACATGGCCGAGTGCTGGGGCGCCGGCACCGCGACGTTCATGATCCTCGGCGACACGTGCACGCGGTCGTGCGGCTTTTGCGCCGTGACGACCGGCCGCCCGGGCACGGTCGATCTCGAGGAGCCCGCACGGGTGGGTGATGCCGTCGCGAAGATGGCACTTGGCCACGCGGTCGTGACGAGCGTGAACCGCGATGAGCTGCCTGACGTCGGCGCCGCGATCTTCGCGGCGACGATCCGCGAGATCCGCCGCCAGTCGCCCGGGACGTC
>JANMWW010000229.1:0-20844 GCA_031394155.1 Chloroflexota bacterium
CCGCCGCCGCTCGGATAGGCACGGATCACCTGGAGATACGACAACACGACGATGGCGAGCACGACGATGATCGCGATCGTGATCGGCATCGTGAGGGCCAAGTACGAAGCGCCGGCGAGCGCCAGTACGCGCATCGCCTCCTCCGTCGCGTAGGCGGACGAGGAGATGTTGTCGGACGCCATGATCGCGAGACCGGTCTTCTTCGAGAGACGCTCGCCTTCCTCTTCCGCAGTCGCGAGCCGACGCCCGATGAGCCTTCGGCGGGCGTCACCCCAGAGGCGGGACATCCGCGACGCCGGCTCGAGGGCAGTGTCGGTGGCGATGAATCCACCGGCGGTGCGGCGAAATTCCTTGGGACGGACGATCTTGACGACGCGATCCCCGGGCTTGCGGCCGCGCAGCTCTTCGCGCCGCTCGAGACCCGCCCGCTCGCCAGCTCGTTCGCCGTCAGGCGGGTCGTCAGATTCGTCGGTCAAGGAGGTCGAGTCTAGTGCGGCATTACAGGCCTAGCGCAAGACGCTCGGCGAACATCTCCGGAAGGCCGCGCGCGCGGATCCGACGTTGGGCTTCATCTATCGGGTAGGACGCACGATGGAAGGTCGCCGTTCCCGCTTGCGTGTCGAGCACTGCGTAGGCGGCGCGCGGATCACCATCGCGCGGCTGGCCGACGCTGCCTGGATTGAGCATCGCCCGCGGTGCCAGCGGATGGGGCACACCCGCGCGGACCTCGATGACGCGCACCTCTCCACGCTCTTCGACGTAGAGCGCCGGCACATGCGTGTGCCCGTTGCAGGTGAACGGCGTGGCCGCCAGTTCGAGACTTGCCGCCGCGCCTCTGGCCGTGGTCACGTATTCCCACAGCGGATCGCGCACGCTGCCGTGGCAGAGCGTGAAGCGCTCGATCGTCGCCGTGAGCGGCAACGCGCCGAGGTGATCGCGCTCCTCCGACGACAGCCACTTCGTGTGCATGCGCGCCGCGACCGCCGCGCGGTCGTGGAACCAATCGAGGCCCTCGCCGGTCGCGACCGCACGATCGTGGTTGCCCTGGACGAGCACCGCGCTGCGTTCGCGCAGCAGGGCGAGCACATCGGACGGATCCGCGCCATACCCGACGGTGTCGCCGGTCACCCAGAGCGCGTCGGCGTGCGCGTTCGCGTCGATCTGCGCGAGCACTGACTCGAGCGCCTGCAGATTCGCATGGACATCCGAGAGGAGCCCTACGCGCACGCGGCCTTCGCCTCCGCCACGCTGAACGTGCCCTCGAGGAACGCGCGACCGACCACGACCGACGCGGCGCCCCACTCAGCCAGCGCGCGGATGTCCTTCAGATCGCGCACCCCGCCGCCGGTATGAAAGGACACGTCACCGCCCGTTGCTCGGCGCAGCTGCTCGAGCAACACAAGCGGTGGCCCGCCGAGGCGTCCATCGGTCGAGAGGTCGATCACATACAGCGATCTCACGCCGCGCAGCGCCGCGGTCTCCGCTGCGAGCTGCGCATCCATGCCGCGCGCGAGCAGCAGCAGCTCGGCCGGGCCGCCGCGTGGTGCGAGCTTTCCGTCGCGCGCCTCGATCTCGATGATCGCGCCATCGCTGCGCGCGCATTGCCGGAGCGTCGTCTGATCGCCGAAGACGGCGCTCGAGAACAGCACGCCGTCGAATCCCGCGGCCCGCGCCGCTTGCGCCTGCTCGACGCCGGCGATCCCGCCTGCGAGGCGGCAGCGCGCGCCAGACGCCTTCGCGATATCCGCCAGGAGCGCGAAATTCACGAACTCGCCGCGCTCCGCGGCATCGAGATCGACGAGATGCAGCTCCTCTGCCCCAGCGGCCACGTAGCGCGCCGCGAGCGCGCGCGGATCGATGTCGGCACCCACGCCGCCGCGGTACGCCACCTTCCCGTCGCGCACGTCGACGGACGGCACGATCACCATGGGCGGCGGCGCGCCTCGGCAGCGCTGCGCGGATAGCGCGAGGGCGTGGCGTGCGTCTTCCGAACGACGACGAGATTGCGGCCAGGCAACACATCACCGACCCCCAGCTCAGATGTGGGGACGATGCGCGCGATCTCGCCGCCGAGCGCGGTCGCGGCCTTTCGCGCGGCGGGCAGCTCCTGCTCGAGCCGTCCCTTCCAGACGAGCGCGTCGCCGCCGACCCGGAGGAACGGCAGGAGATACTCGATGACCTGCGCGAGCGAACCGACCGCGCGCGCGGTGGCGACGTCGTAGCGATCGCGCCGCTCGCGGCCCAGCACCTCGGCGCGCTCATTGCGGACCTCGACATCTGTGAGGCCGAGCAGCCCGCTGACATCGACGAGGAATCGCGCCTTCTTGCCGACCGACTCCACCAGCGTCACGCGCAGCTCGGGCTTCGCGATCCGCAGCGCCAGCCCGGGGAAGCCCGCGCCGCTTCCGACATCGATCACGCGTTCGCGGCCGGTCCAACGCCTCACGCCGAACGCGGTCCACGAGTCGAGAAAGTGCTTGTGCGCGATGTCTACGGGATCAGTGATCGCTGTGAGGTTCACGGACGTATTACGTTGGATGAGCTCATCCGCATATCGTTCGCACACGGCGATCTGCTCCCCGGTGACGTCGAGCCCGAACGTCTGCGCTTCGCGCGCGAGCGCGGCGAACGGGGCTGACGCGACGGGCATCCTTCGTATCGTATGCGGGTAGCGACGCGAGCCGTGCGGCTCATTTTCGCGGCGCTCGCGCTCCTGGTCCTCGGCCTGGCGTCATCCGCGAGCGCCGCCCCAAATGCGGCGACGCAGAACGTGACGATCGCGAGCTTCGCATTCGGTCCGGCGACGGTCACGATCAACGCCGGCGACAGCGTCAAATGGATGAACAGCGACGCCGCGACGCACACTGTCACAGCCGACGCGGGTGGGTTCAACTCGACGCTCGGGCCAAGCGGAGGCACATTCACATTCCAGTTCACGAGCGCGGGCACGTTCGCCTATCACTGCGCCATCCATCCGTCGATGACCGGATCGATCGTCGTGCGATCGGCCGCCACTACGCCGCCGACGCCGGTGCCCACGCCGGCACCCACACCCGTTCCGACCGTTGCCGCGACACCACGGTCGACCGTCGCGCCCACCTCGCCACCGACGACCGCGCCGGCACCCGAGCCAACGGTCGCGCCCTCACCGACGGTCGCACCGACGCCGACGACAACGTCGGCGCCCGCGACGACAACGTCGGCGCCCGCGACGACGTCGCCCGTGGCGGTCGCGTCGCCAACGAACGCGCCTGCGACCGAGGCGTCGCGCACGACGACCGTGCCCGCGCAGGACGGTGCTCCGATCGGGCTCATCGTCGGTGGGGTCGTCGTCGTGGCCGGACTTGGCGCACTCGCCTTGGTACTGCGCCGCCGCTAGGGCTCTCGTGACCTAGCATCGGCGTGTGGACACGATGAAGCTCGCGAGCCCGGCCGATGACATCGCCGAGGTGCTCGTCGACGAAGCCGCGATCGCGAACCGGGTCCGCGAACTCGGCACGCAGATCGCCGATGACTATCGCGGCAAGGACCTCGTGCTCGTATCGATCCTCAAAGGCGCGCTTCCGTTCCTCGCGGATCTCATGCGCCAAGTGCAGATCCCGCTCGCGCTGGATTTCCTCGAGGTCTCGTCGTACGGGGCCGGGACGGAAACGAGCGGCGTCGTCCGGATCCTCAAAGACCTCGCGAAATCGATCGAGGCACGTCATGTGCTCGTGGTGGAAGACATCTTGGACACCGGCCACACGCTGAATTTTGTCGTCGATCACCTCAAGTCGCAGCGGCCCGCATCGGTGCGGCTGTGCACGCTGCTCGACAAGCCCGCGCGCCGGATCGTTCCCGTCGCGATCGATTACCGCGGCTTCGAGATCCCTGACAAGTTCGTCGTGGGCTATGGGCTCGACTACGCCGAGAAATACCGCAACCTTCCGTTCATCGGCGTGCTCAAGCCGGAGGTATACCGGAGCGCCACGTGATGCCCCGGTCTCTGCTCGCGCGCGCACTCGTGACGATCCTCGTCATCGCGTGGACATTTCCGCGGCAGGCTGATGCGGCGCCGCTCCAAGCTGTTCCAGCGACAGTGCGCGTGAACGTCACACCGAACGGCGTGAACTACACCATCGTCCAATCGACTGGCACGGTGACCGCGACTGCGCCGGACGGCCGCATCCTGTACAAGGGTCTTCAGCGTCTGGTCGTCCGCACGAATGTGCGCCGCGCCGAAGGTGTCGCGATCACGTTGCCGCCGAAACCGGAGAACCTCACGCCCGACGAGCGCATCGCGCGCCGACAGGCGGCACGCGAGGCGCGGACGGCGGAGCTCGAGGCGCGCGCTGAGCCGACGAAGATCATCACCGTCCCGTTCGAGATCTCGCTGCTGCGCACGAACGAGGACGCGCTGGGGCAGCCACTCGTCTCCGAGCAGAAGGCGATCGTGGTCACGTTCACGACGACCGACGGCGTGCTCACCGTGAACGGACGCGGGTTTCGCGGCGTGCTCGAAACGAGCGTCGACGACGACAGCGGGGCGATCATCGTGAACACGGTCGAGACCCGCCTCTACCTCGCGTCGGTGATCGGCTCCGAGGAGCCATCGACCTGGGAGCCGGAGGCACTGGCGGCGCAGGCGATCGCCGCGCGCACCTACCTCCTCACACATCTGAATCGGCACGACCACTACGACCTCGAAGGCGATACGCGCGACCAGGAATACGACGGCGTCGGAAACGAGGTGCGCACGACGCTACGAGCGGTCGACCGCACGTCGGGTGTCGTCGCCACGTACAACGGGCGGCCGATCGACGCGCTGTATTCCGCGAACGCTGGCGGCGTCACCGAAGACTCAGAGAGCGTGTTCGCGAATCCGCTCCCCTACCTGCGGAGCGTTCCATCCCCGGGCGACGAGATCGCGAAGAACAGCTCGTTCGGACACACCAGCTGGGAGTGGGATCGCGAGTTCACTGCGCCTCTGCTCGCCGACTACATGCGCCTGCGCGGGCTCGACATCGGCACACCGACAAAGATCGAGGTGCTCGGCAAGACCGCAGCCGGTCGTCCGCTGCTCACGCGCGTTTCCGGCACGCTCGGATCGAAGGACCTGAGGATGGAATCGGCGCGCTACTACTTCGGCCTGAAGAGCAACTTCTTCACGCCGGTGCAGCTGCCCGCTCAGACCGAATGGGTCAGCCCGCGTGACACAGCACGCCTGCGTGACATGGAAGTCCTCGGCGCCACGCGCGTCAGCGCCAATTGGGACTTCACCTTTGACGAAACGGGGCGGCGCAAGGGGATCGTCGTGACCGAGCTCCTGTATCAACTACCGGCGCGCTTCGACTTCGTCGGGAAGGGCTTCGGCCACAGCGTCGGGATGTCGCAGTGGGGCGCGCAAGGCATGGCGCTCGGTGGCGCGAGCTACGCGCAGATCCTCAAGCACTACTACACGGGTATCCAGCTCACGAACGTGGGCGGCGGGTAGGGTGCCGCGTGGCAGTTGACGCGCGGCCAGCTCATTCGCCGACGAACTTCACCGAATTTCCCAAATTCGGATAGACACGCTCCTGCTGCACGTTGAGCAGCTGCCGCGTGTGATTGCGGTCGTGGTAGACCCACTCATGGAGCAGATCGCGTACGCGCAGGACTCCGACCTTCGGATGCAGGCCGCTCTTGTCCAGGTCAGCGGGCTTCAGGTCACGCACCATCGTGATGTAGTCATGGCGCGGGCCCATGAACTCCATGAAGATGCTCTGGCTCACACGTTCGCAATCCTTGCGGTCGCGCGCGACCTGCGTCTGATCCCACGTTTGCAGCGGCTTCCCCGCGAGGATGTCCCTGACGCGCCCACCGAAGCCGCGCTTCTCGGCCTCGATGATGTGGCCGACGCACTCGTTCACGCACCACTCGCCGTCCTTGAAGTGGAAGCTGCAGCCTTCGTCGCCGAGGGCCTTCATCTCCGCTTCGATCAGCGCGCAGGTCGACTCGAGAAGGTCGGCGACGTCGGCGGTGGTGAGCTCCCGGCTCACGTGATGATCTGGGGCGCCTGACGGATCGGGATCTTCACGTTGAGCACGACCGTCCCGTCGGCCTTGGCTTCGTGGGTCGACTCGCCCTTCAGGAGCTCGAGCCGCTCGCTGCGACGCAGGCCGGACTGCAGCTCGCCATCGGGCGGCAGGTCCTTGCCATCGGTCGAAAGCAGGATCTCGAGCTGGTCGTCCTTCCAGGTCATGCTCAGGACCAGATCCTTCGCGGAGGCCTTGTCGATCCGTTCGATGAGCGAGTCCTGGATGAGCCGGAAGATCGCGACCTCGTCGTCGGAGGGAAGGCGGCGGTCGCGGCCGGTGCTCGAGAAGTCGATGCGCACCCCGTGCTTGTCGATGAGTGTTTGGACGTAGCGGCGCAGCGTGGGCACGAGGCCGAGATCATCGAGGATCATCGGGCGCAGCTCGAAGATGAAGCCGCGCAGCTCCTGAAGCGTCTTGTTCACCATCTGACGGAGTGCCGCCAGCTCGGTGCGCGAGCGGTTCGGGTCGACCGCAAAGAGGCGCTCGCTGATCTCCGACTGGAGGACGACGTTGGCCATCGCCTGCGCTGGCCCGTCATGGACCTGCCGCGCGATGCGCTTGCGCTCTTCCTCCTGCGTGTCGACGATCGCCTGCAGCAGCTTGCTCTCGTCGATGACTGGTGACGCGTACGACGGCAGCGGCGCGGCCGAGCCCTCGCGCACGTGCTGCTGCGCCGCGCCAAGAAGCACCTGCACGCGGTCCAGCAGCTTGCGCTTGCCCTGCAGCGTACTGAGCTGACCTTCCATCGTCATGCGCCGCGAGATCGCGCTGGCGTGCTCGTCGGTGGCGCCGAAGATGTCCGCGGGCTTGGTGCCGGCGTTGCCGCGGACCTCGTCGACACGCGTCTTCGCCTGGTCTTCGCGTGATTTGAGACGGTTGACTTCGGTCTGCGTCGTGGAGATCAGCAGATCCAGCTCGCGGATCTCGGCCTTGACCTTCTGCTGCTCGGTGGCGAGGTCCGCGCCCGTGTCGACGGTGACGCTCAATTCCCCATCTCCGGGCCCTTGATCCAGCCCTGCCTGATGGCGTACACGACGGCCTGCGTGCGGTCGTTCACCGACAGCTTGCGCAGGATGCTCGACATGTGATTCTTCACGGTCTGCTCGGAGATGGCGAGAGCGTACGCCACCTCCTTGTTCGTCATGCCCTGCGCGATGTTGTCGAGGATCTGCACCTCGCGCGGGGACAGCGGCGCGAAGACGTGAGACGAGCCGGGACCATACACCGAGAGCTCGCGGAACTCCGCGAGGACCTTCGATGCGACAGCCGGACGGCTGAACACCTTCTCGTTGATGATGAACTGACCGGCGCGCGCCTTGCGGATCGCGTCGATGAGCTCCTGCGGATCGACATCCTTATTCAGGTATGCGGCCGCGCCGGCGCGGATCGCCTCGAAGAGCGTCTGTTCATCGTCCTTCGCGGTCAGCACGACGACGCCGACGTGCGGCAGCTCGCGGCGGATGCGCTGAGTCACCTTGATGCCCGATAGGCGCGGCAGGTCCGCCTCGATCACCAGGACGTCCGGTTCGAGCTCCAGCGTCTTGGTCACCGCTTCTTCCCCGTCGGAGGCCGTCGCGACGAGCTCCATCTCGGGTTCCTTTTCGATGACCTGGCCGATCCCCATCGCCGTCAGGCGGCTGGAGTCGGCGAGCACGATACGGATCGTCTTATCGGATTTATCGGCCTTTTCAGCCTTGTCGGTCTTGTCAGTCTTCTCCGGCAAGCGAGCTTCCTCTTTCCATGCGCGTCGACGGCTTTGATGGCTCGGCGGGAAGTAGGAGTGTAACGGCGGTGCCCTTCCCCGGCATCGATTGCACCTGCAGCGAACCACCGATGAGCTCGGCCCGCTCGCGCATCGACAGCAGGCCGACGGACTTCGCGCGGCGCGCGGCCTTCACCAGGTCGAAGCCGCTGCCGTCGTCGGTGACGTGCAGCGCCCACGAGGTCGCGGCCCGCTGCCACACGACACCGACCGTCGTCGCGTTCGCGTGCTTGTGCACGTTCTGTAGCGCCTCCTGCAGCACGCGATAGACCGCGAGCTCGTGCTGCGGGGGGAGCTCGGTCGCAGTCGTGTCGAGCGTGGAGAGCACCTTGATGCCGCATCGCGATTCCCACTCGGAGGCGTAATTGCGCATCGCCTCGGCCAGCTCGAGCTCGCTGAGCTCGGGCGGCCGCAGGTCGTAGATCATCGCGCGCACCGAGTCGAGCGATGCGCGGAACTGCGTCTTGAGGGTCGCGAGCTCCGTTCGGAACGTGTTGCGCACCTCCAGCGGCGCGCGCTCCGCGATCCGCTCGAGATATTCGACGTCGAAGATCGCGTTCGCCAGGACCTGCGCCGGTCCGTCGTGTACGTCGCGATACAGTCGCTCGCGCTCCGCTTCGAGCGACTCTAGGACGCGCTGGGCGACCGCCATCGTCTCGTTCTCCTCATGGTCGCCTGGCGGTTCGATCCCTGAGCCGAGAAGGTAGGTGGCGCTCGATTCGATGTGCTTCACAACGAGCTGGAGCTGCTTCAGCCGGCGATACGCGGTCTGCGTCGTCGCGTCCGGATTGCCGTCGGCCGCGTTGCGGGACTGACCTTCCGCGGTCCGCTGGTAGGCGCGCGAAAACTTCTCGACCTCCTGCCGGTATCGCCGCACGTCGCGCCGAAGGGTGTCGACGATCGCGTCGAACTGGCCATCGAGGTCGTCTGTTTCCTTGATGAGTCGCGGTCGCGTACTCATGGTCGAAGTATAGGAACGCAGGTTCACGGGACAGCGATAACGGCGAAGTCTGAGGAGCGGGCACGCACCGGCCATCCCAATTCCATCGCGCGGACCGCGACCGGATCGGTCGGAGCCACGAGAAGCGTTCGTATGCCCCGCTTTGCGATCGTGTCCTGCCAACCCGGTGCGGCCGCGATGATGCGCCGGTAGTCGTCGAGAACGGCCCCTGCGTACGGAGTCAGCCGCCCATCGACGAACACGGGGACGCCCGACCAGATCAGCCAGCCACCCCATTCATATCGCGCGAGCGTCCCGTCTCCACTTGGTATCGATGTGAGTGCCGCGGTCGGATAGGGACGCAGATCTGGCGCCGTTGGGACCGAGAACAGGGCGACGAGCATCAGCACCGCGGCGGCCGCCATCAGCACGCTGCCGGCATATTGCGAAAGCGAGCCCGCGCGACCGAGGGCCCCCGCGCGCGGGGGGTCCCCGTCGCGCCCAAGCGACGGGGTTCCGCGCGTACCGCGAGCGGCTCCGGGGCTGCTTCGCTGCCCCGTAGTAGCTCGGGTTTCGGTCGCGCGGGCGAGCAACGCTTGTGCGCGAGACGCGAAGAGCGGAGCGGCGGCTATCGCGAGGAGCGGCGCCTGCCTAGCGGCGGTCAATGAGAGGAAGGCAACGGGGACGAGGATGACGAGGTCGCGCATCGGGAGCCGCGGGCCGAGGAACAGCGCAGCGATGAAGAGACCGAGCGTGGTCACGTACGCGACGCCGAGCGGCGTGCGCACATCGACGACATTCCATTCTTGTATGTCGCGCGGCGGCGAGAGGAAATGCGATCCCGGTGCCGTCCATGCGGCGATGCCCGCGGGTGTCGCGAGCGTGATAAAGATCGCGGCGAGCGCGCAGGCGACGTATTCGCGGCGGCGCGCCTTATCACGGAGCACGCCCTCCAGACACACGAGCACGGTGATGACTGCGCCGAGCGCGAACGAGCCATGGATGTTGGCCCAAAAACCAATCACTCCAACCACGCACACAAGTGCCACAGGACGGCTTGGTCCGTCACCCTCTCTCAACATCCGCAGCAGAAGCAATAGCGCCGCGAAGAACACGAGTCCGAAGAGCTCCGGCCGGTCGACCCACACCGCGCGTGTGAGGAGAAGGGCGGGGATCGTGGCAAGAACGATCGCGAGCGGGCGCGTCGCGCCGCGCGACGCGTTGAGCGCGACGAGGGTGATGAGCGCGACGACGAGCAGGACGCGCAGCATCGCGATACCGCGCCAGTCCGCGAGAAGGTAGCTCGAGTACATCACGACCTGTCCGAGCCATTGGTCCGTGGACACGGGCGCGCCGCGGACGGTCCACGAAAAGAGATCCGCGCGGACGATGCCGTGCGCAAGGGTCTCTCGGCCGGTAGCGAGGTGCCACCACATGTCGGTATCCGACAGCGGCTGGGTGGCCGCGACAAGGCCGGCGACCGCGCCGAGGAGAAGCGCGATCCCGCGACCGCTCACTTGACGAGCACGACCGCGATAGGGTCCTGATACGCGACGTGCCAACCCCGTTCCGGCGCTCGCACAGCGATGGGGTCAGTGGGGCGCACGAGGATCGTGCGCACGCCTCGACGGTCGATCACATCCTCCCACCCCGGACGCGCGCTGACGATGATCCGGTAGTCCTCGAGGACGTCGGGCACGAATGGGAAGAGCCGACCATCGATGAACACCGGCGTGCGCGGCGCGTATTCGATCAAGTACCCGCCCCAGTCGTACTGGTTGAACGTTCCCGCGCCCGCCGGCAGCGCGACAAGCGCCGCCGTCGGATAGCCGCGCTCATCGACCCGGGCATCGGCTAGCCCGACCGCAATTGCGAGTGACAGCGCTGCGGCGACGAGCACGCCCGACCGACCGAAACCCGAGCTACTACGAGGCAGCGTGCTGCCTCGGAGCCGCTTGTCGGTACGCGGCGAACCCCGTCGCTCGGGCGCGACGGGGACCCCCGCCGCGCGGGGACCCTCGGTCGGTCGGGCGAGCTCTCCGCTCGCGCTTCGCCACTTCGCCAGCGGGTCGGGCCACGATGTCGCGAAGTACGACGTTGCCGCTATCGCGAGATACGGCGTGTGCCGCGCTGCCGACAGCGCCACGAACGCGACGGGGATGAGGATCGCAGCCTCGCGCAACGTGGCGCGCCGGCCAAGCATCGATGTCGCGATCACGAGAGCCAGCGTCATCAGGAACAGCACGCCCGGCAGCGTGCGCGCGTCGGGCACTCCTTCTTCGGCGATGTAGCGCGGCGGCGCGAGAAAGTGTCCGCCGGACGAGGTCCATGCCGCGAGCCCGGACGGTGTGAGTAGCGTCATCAGCACGGCGAACGACGCGATGGGCACGAAGCGCCAGCGCTCGCGCGGCTCGGCGATCGCGCGGGCCGCGCACGATGCGAGGATCAGCCCGAGCCCGAGCGCATACGAGCCATGGAGTTGCGCCCACACGAAGAGCAGTGGGATCGTCAAGATCAGCTCGCGATCGCCGCCGCGAAGCAGGCGCACCAGGAGCGCGAAGCAGACGAGCGCGAGCAGTTCCGGACGGTCGGTCCAGGCGAAGCGCGACAGCGCGATGGCCGGAAGTGCCGCGACCACGGCGACGATCGGTCGCCCGGGTCTCGAGCGAAGCGCGGTGTCCACGACGATCGCCACGAGCGCGGCGACCAGAGTCGCGCGCAGAGCGAGCACGCCGCGCCAGTCACCGATCGCCTTGGCCGCCGCGAGGGCGAGATCGCCGAGCCATTGATCGGTGAACACGGGCGTGCCCGAGGCGGTCCACGAGAAGAGGTCGGTCCGCGGCAGGTTGCCGGCGAGCGTGCGGCGTCCTGTCTCAAGATGCCAGAAGAGGTCGGAGTCGCTTATCGGCTGAAGCGTCACCAGCACTCCGAAGACCGCGCCGAGCGCGATCGCGAACGCCGAGACCCGCATCACGGACGAGACAGCAGCACCCACCGCGTGTCGCTGGCGATCACGCGCCAGCCGTCCTCGCGGAGAGCCCCGGCGAGCGGCCGCTCGGGCCGCAGCAGCGCGACGGTGATGTTCCACCGCCTGAGTACGTCGCGATATCCAGGTGCGAGGGCGACGACCCGCTGGAAATCGTCGAGCACCTCGGGAAGGAACAGCGCCTCACCGCGGCCGTCGATGAATGTCCGGTGCTCGGGCGCGTAGCGGATGAGGTATCCGCCCCAGTCGTACTCGTTGAGCATGTTCCCGCTCGCCTGTCGCAGCGCCGGAAGCGCGGCCACGGGATACGCGCTCAGATCCGGCTCGCGGGGTGCGGCGCTGACCGCCTCGATCACGAGCAGCGCCGCGACGATCGTCGCAGCCGCGACGCCCGCGACGCGCGAGACATCGGGTGCCACGATCCGCGGACGTCCGAGCGCATCGGGGACCATCGCCGCGACGAACGGTGCGATGGTCATGCAGGCATACGGCGTCTCGCGCTGGATCGCGAGCGCCGCGATCGCGAACGGAGCGATGAGGCCAGGCCACAACAAGGGCGCCCCGAGCCGTGCGGCGATCCCCTCCCGCCCGCGCAGCATCGCGGCCGCAACGGCGGCGATGAGCAGGAGCGCGAAGACGAAACCCGCGCCGGACAGCACATCAAGGGGACGGTCCTCGACGATCCATCCCGGCAGGAGCGCGCCGTACGCGGCGGCGCGTTTGATCGCTCCGCCGCCCGCGGGATTCAGCTGCGACGCTACGACGCAGAGAAGCGTGATGAGCGCGAATCGCCGCCACGCGACATCACGCTCGAGGAAAGCGTCGAACGCGACGATCGCGACGGCGATGAGCCCGATGACGAAGGCGTTGTGCAGGTTCGCCCAAACGCCAATCACGATGGGGAGCACCCACAACCGTCCAACGGACGACGTGAGGCGCCCGACGGATGACGAAAGCCACGACCCATGCGGCCGCGCCTGCCGCGGATCACGCAGACGCGCCGCCAGCAGGATGTCCAGCACCACCGGGAACAGCGCGAGCGTGAAGAGCTGCGGGCGGTCGCCCCACACCATGCGTGAGACGAGGATCGTGCCGAGGATCGGGATCGCCGCCCAGCCGACATGCGGCTGCACTCGCAGCGTGATCCGCGCGATGAAGAACGCGGCGGTCCCGACGAGGAGTGCCCGCAGCAGGTCGATACCGACCCACCCTGCGGCGCGATATGCGAGCGCGAGAACGACGTCCCCCAGCCAGGATCCGACGGAGTACTGCGTCCCGTCGCGCGTGAACGACCAGAAATCCCGGTCGAGCACCTGGCCATGATCCAACGTCCATTCGCCCGTCGAGAGATGCCAGAACAGATCCGAGTCGCTCGGCGCTTGCAGCATCGCAAGCGCCGCGGCGAGCGCGGCGAAGAACAGCGCGGTGATCGTCGTCGCCCGCATCAACGGCGCACCGCGCACAAGACCAACGGGGGGCCGATCACCGGGAAGATCTTCACGTCTCCGCGTTCGATCGGCGCGCCGAGCCAATCAGGACGCGGGCCGCCCTGGTAGAGCGCGTCGTATGAGCTGAAGTGCGCCGACTCGAGCACGAGCGACGTCGGATGGGGATCGGCGAACGACATCGCGCACGCCGCCGCGTCGATGCCGTCTGATGGTGTGACGATCACGGTCCGTCCAGTGAGCCACCGCCAGGCGGCAGCGTCTATCGCGAGGAACGATCCGGCCGGAATAGCGTCGACCGCCGCGAGACGGAGCCGCGCGCCCGTATTGAAGGAGGCGTCCCACTGGCTGAGGGCGCCGGCCGAGAGCGCGGCCACGAGTAGCAGGGTGCCGAAGGCCCAGGCCGTGGTCATCTCCGGGCGTCGCTGTGCGAGCAGGCGCTCGCCACCGACGGTTGCAAGCGCGACCCCGAACGGGAAGAACGCACCGAGCGAGTGAAAGTACGAGCCGCGGGTCGAGTGAAGTGTGAAGACGAGCGACTGCGTGAGGAAGATGACGAGCGCAAGCGCGACCCATGCGCGCACCTCGAGGCGCCCCCATAGCTGGCGTGCCCCGAGCGCGAGCGGGATCACGAGCGCGAGAGCGAACGCGAACAGGAACGTGATCGCGTTCGTCGCGACTGCACCAGCCTTCGCGGCGAGCACGGTCGGCAGGGCGGCGACGAACGCGTCGAGAGTCGGCGAGCGCATCGCGAAGAATTCGTCGTAGCGCACCAGCAGGGCCCCGCGCGCAAGCAGATCCGACGGAGTGCCGACCGACGCGTCGCGGACGAGCCACGCTCCTCCGATCGCGAGCGCGACTGCCGCACCGCCGACGCCCGCGGCACGGCTCGCTGGTCGCATCGCGAGCGCGAGCAGCGCCAGACCAAAGAAGGCACCCTCCGCGCGCGTGAGATAGAGCAGCCCGACGAAAAGTCCCGCAAGCATGCCGGCGCGCGTGTCGCCGCCGGCCGCGCGCGCGAACGCGAGGAAGAACAGCGAACCGATCAACGCTGCCGGCGCGAAGCCGTCCACGCTCACCCACGCCGGCGCGAAGAGACCGCCCAGACCAACGATCGACGCTGCGAAAAGCGAGGCGCGACGGCCCACACCAATTGACCGGGCGCAGGTGTACGTCACGGGCGGCACGAGCGCAGCGACAACAAGGATCGCGGCCTGCGCCGCGCGAAAGTCGCCGAGTATCGGGCCGAACGCGGCAATGCCGCCGCCCTGGAGCACTGTCGCCAGCGGCATCCAGAAGCGATGGCTCACGACGGGCAGGGCGCCGAGCTCGATCGGACTCCAGACGAAGTCGGCGGTGAGTCCCAGGCCACGTGCGAGACGGCTCGCGACGTCGGTGTAGTAGTACGCGTCGGTGTAGCCGGGTTGCGAGACGACGAACGCCGACGCGATGCGGACCGCGAAGAGGGCGAGCGTGAGCAGGGCGAGGCGCGACATGCGTGCGTCCTGCATCTGCGAGGCGAGTCTAGACACGCCGCAGTCGATACAGCTGCTCCACGAGCGTGGCGACACCGATCGCGAGGAACGGTCTCGCAGGCAGAGAGAATCGTCCTTCGGCCCACAACGGGTATGAGAACGCCCACGTCGCGACGATGATCGCGAGCGGTAGCCCCGACAGCGCTCCGCCGCGTCGCGCGAGGACGATCGCACCGACGAGGCCAAAGGCGAGCAGCATCAGGTTGAGCTCGACCCAGAACGCGGTGACGAGCGCGCCGTGGTCCTCAGGCCGCGTGGGCACGTCGCCGGCCCAGAGCTCCACGGACCGCCCGAGACCGCGTGCGAGAAAGCCGGCAGGATCGTGTGCGATCAGCGCCAGCGCGCGCGAGCGCAGCTCGTCGTCGAGCGTGACGAACGCCTGCGACTGCGCGACGCGGTCGGCGATCGCGTCGAATCGCGCGAGCGCGGCACGGCCGGCCTCCACCTGCTCGCGTTCGAATGGGTCGAGCGCGTCCGCGCTGGCACCCTGGAAGTAGCCGAGCCACAACTGCGCGCCCACGCTGCCTGCGAGTGGTCTTCCGAACGAGCGCTCCATGTACGCCACATACGGGACAAATGCGATGGCGGATACGATCGCGGCAACAAGGGTCGCCGCGGCGACGCGACGAAAGCCGCGCCGGCCGGACGCGACAAGCGCGATCGGGAACATGAAGACGGCGAAGGGCCGCGTGAGTGTCGCGGCGGCGGCGAGCGCGCCCGCCGCAACGCCGCTCATCGGTCGCGCCGAGAGGCGCACAGTCGCGAGGACGCCGGCGAATCCGAAGACCGTCGCGGCGAGGTCGGAGAGTGCGTGCGCGGCGAAGAACGCGAACGCCGGATGCAGCGCGACGAGCGCCGCACCGACCCGCGCGCCGCGCCGGCCGAGGAGCGGCTCGGTGAAGCGGGCGACCATGAGAACGAGCGCGCCGAGGAGAAGCGCTTGAAAGATGGTGATGGACCACATCGAGCAGCCAGCGATGCAGAGCGGTGCGATGAGCAAGGGGTACCCGGGAAAGCGCAGCGGCTCCGGGATGAACGGCTCGTTCGCGACCGCTCGCGTGTACTCGCCGCGCTCCACCAAGCCGCGAGCGAGCGCCTGGTACTGCACCTGATCGTTGCGGCTTGGATCCCACTGCGGCGAGAGATAGGCGCCGTAGACGATCGCGAACGCCACGGACACGAGCGCCAGCACGACGACGACACGGTCCAGTCGCAGGGTCAACCCGACGACGTTAGCGCCCTATCCTCCGGTCGTGCGTCGCGAGCGCGTTGCAGCCATGCTGGCCGTCGTCGCCGTCGCTCTGTACGCGGCCGTGACGCTGGCCGCATGGGCCAGCGTGCAGAACGTCAACGATTACGCCGGATTTGTCGCCGGCTCGCGGGCCATCCTGGCCGGCGAGTCGCCGTATGACCCGCAGACTTGGCCCTCTGCCTGGCAGCACCTAGGGACGCAAAAGCCCGACACGGCTGTCTACGGCTATCCGGCGTGGGTCGCGCTCTTGTTCCTGCCACTCGCGCCCTTGCCGCTCATCCTCGGATCGATCCTCTTCAACATGGGAACGCTCGGTCTCGCGGTACTCGCGACGCGGTCCCTCGCGCGGCAGGTGGACGCGTCACCGGTCCACTCGATCATCATCGCCACCGCCAGCTGGCCCGCGTTCCTCGTCTTTCTTCAAGGCCAGTGGGCGTACCTCTTGTACGCACTTGCGGCGTACACGTACCTCGACCTTCGGCGGCGACGCGATGCGCGCGCGGGCGTGTGGTGGGCCAGCCTGGTGCTGCTGAAGCCGCAGCTGTTCGTGCTCGGCTCGCTCGCGCTCGCGGCCTACGTCGTCAGCGCACGACGATGGCGAGTGGTGATCGCCGCGGCGGCGGTGACCGTTGTCGCGGTGGTCGGATCGGCTCTGGCGCTCCCCGGCTGGTGGACGCCGTGGCTCGGAGCGGTGGCGTCGCGACGCCTCGCGCGCTCCACGCAACAGCCCAGCTTCGCGGGCCTCGCCGGTGACATCGCCGGCGACTGGTGGCCGGTCGCGTGGGGCGCGCTCATCGTGATCCTCGGCTTCGCGATCCTCTGGTCGGCGCAACGCGCACCTCAGCAACGCGGCGCGATCCTGTTCTTCGGATTTCTCTCCCTCTCCGTCGGTGGAGCGCTGTACTCATGGAGCTACGACCACTACCTCTCCATCGGCTGCGGCGTCGTCGCGCTCGGTTTGACCGCAGGCGCACCGTCGCGGCGGGCCATCACCATCGCGACCTTCGTCCTCTTTCTCCCTGTCGCGCTCGTCCTGTGGCTGTCGGCGTTCGCCAGATTCCACGACACCGGCTCTGGTCTCGTGCCCCTCCTGGCGATCCTGCTGCTCGTCGCCGCGGCGCGAGCGCGAGCTACCGCCGCCGCGCGAGCGTGATGAGCAGCACCTCTGCCGCGACCAGCAGCCAGGCCGAGAGATCCTCGCCGTTGCGCCTGAACGCGACGAGGTACCCCGTCCAGGGCCCGAGGACGACGAGGACCGCGAGCACAAGAAGCCCGACGAACCGCCGCCGCGATTCCGACGCGATCGCGACGCCCACGACCACACTCGGCACGAGCGCGATGTAGTCGTAGCTCCACCCATGCGGCGCGATGAGCACGGAGACAGGCAGCGCCGCGGCCACGAGTCGTGACAGCTCCGGCCGCGCGCGCACCCACCAAGCGACGAAACCGGCGACGCATGCCCCGATCAAGAGCGCAGACCAGAGGCGGAAGTCGGCGACGAACGGCCGCGCGATCGTCCAACCGGTCGCGTTGCTGGCCGAGGTCTCCTGAAGCCGGCCGGCTTCGCGCAGCCAATCGCCGACCCAGCCCGGCTGGAGGATGAATGCCGGGACCACGAGCACCGCGGCTCCAATGAGCCCACCGATAAGGAGGCGGCGACGGGCGTCTCGCGGCGCGCCGACCAGCAGCACGATCGCGGCAAAGGCGAACAGGTGGGGCTTGACCAGGCACCCGGCCAAGAGCGCGCCCGCAAGCCGCGGACGCCCAGTTAGCAGCGACGCGAGCGCGAGACCACCTGCCGCGGCGGCAAAGCCGGTGACGTTGCCGCCGGCGATGAGCACCCAGAATGGCTGGCTCGACGCGACCAGCGCGAGGGCAACGCCCGCGTCGCGACGCGGCTGTGGCAGGACGGCCGCCGCGAGCGCGAGCACCGCGCCGACGAGCAGCGCGACCTGCGCCGCGGCGAAGAGCGGCTCCGCGATCCGGAGCGGAAAGACCGCGAAGGGCAGGAGCGCTATGAAAGTGGGCAGCGGGTATGGCGTGGTCCAGTCGATCGCAGCATTGCCGGTGCGGGGCGGAGCGGACAACGCCTGACTTTCAACACGCTGATGGAACTCTGCCCACCAGTCATGGTCGTACGGCGATGCGCCCTCGAGCAGTGCGCGCGAGCCTGCGTAGTACTGCATGTAGTCGGAGTCGCGATAGAGACGCCCGGGCCAGCCGGTGACGGCGAGGACCGCGGTCGCCGCGACGGCTAGCCCGACGATGGCGAGACCGACACGGGCGCGCGTGTTGATGGTGAGGCTTACCCCCGTCCGACCCGCTCCTCGTGCGGGGTTCGGATGTACACGATCGCACCGATGACGATCACTGAAAGCACGCTCACCGCGCGGTCGACGATCGCGACGGCAATGGCGTCATGTTGCGCGAGGCCGAAGCCCTGCGTCAGGACGTAGACCATCGCGATCTCCACGAAGCCGAATCCCGCTGGAGTCAGCGGCACCGTGGTGAGCAGCGCGACGGCCACCGCGACGAAGACCACCCCAGAGAGCGGCAGCTCGAGCCCCAGCGCGGTAAGCACGAAGTACAGACGCAGCGCCTCGGCCGTCCAGATCGCGACGGTGACGGGACCCGCCATCGGCAACGCTCTGAAGCTGTGCAGGACGCCCTCGCGGAACAGCCGTCCGATGCGCCGCGCCTCGCTCGGAAAGAATCGCGCGAGCTTCGGCGCGAGGAAGTACATGCCACTGAGCCCCGCGACGATCAGCACCGCGAGCGCGCCACCGGTGAGGTAGACGATGCCCAGGTCCGGAAGGATCGTGCGGCCGAACGCGACATACCCGCCGACGATCAGCAGCACGAAGACGACGAGGATGTCGAGCAGGCGTTCCGCCACGACGACGCCGACGGTCCGCGACAGCGAGATGCCGAAGCGCTGCTTCACGAGGTACGAGCGATAGAGGTCCCCCAGCTTCGCGGGCACGATGCTGTTGACGAACCAGCCGAGGAACAGGATGCGCAGCAGATCGCGCCAGTAGATGACCGTCCCGCTCTCGCGGATGAGTCGAGCCCATCGCCAGGCGCGCAGCGGGAATGTCGCGTAGTAGACGACGAGTGCGAGCAGCACGAAGTAGGGATTCGCGCGGCCGAGCGCACGCGTAGCCTCGGTCCAATCGACGTTGCGCGCGGCGATCACGATGAGCGCGATCGGGATGAGCGTCGAGATCAGCTCGCGCCGGCCGAAGAGCGTCCGGCGGACCGCGACGTCGTCGGTGTGCGACGCCTCCTCGGCCAGCTGGGTGATCGACGGGTCCTCGACGTGCGTCGAGCGACCCGCGACTACCGGCTTCTCGTCGTCCGTCGTCTGAGCCACTTCCGGAACACGTCATAGCGTGTCGCCAGGTGGATCGCGCTGCCGATTAGGCGGCCATGGACCGCGCCGTTGCGCACCGCCTCGATGAAGCTGTGCTGGTCAGTGAATTGATCGATCTCGAGCCACGCGCGGCCGATCTCGGAGGTGCGATGTGCGTCGCTGCCGACGGCACCGGGGATGTTGCGCTCCTTCGCGAAAGCCGCGGCGCGCAGGTTGTCCGCGGCGAACGCTTCGCGGGCGTTGAAGACCTCGATGCAGTCGATCTGCTGCCAGAGACGCTCGAGGGCGTCGCGCCTGATGTGACGAAGCCGGTTCCGGCTGAACGGATGCGGCACCGAGACGACACCGCCCTGATCGTGAATGCGCGAGATCGTCTCTTCGCCGGACAGACCGAGCGGGATCGGCTTTTCGAGGAACAGCCCGATGATCTCGCCGTCGCGTGTGGTGACCTCCTCACCGACGATGACCCGCAGGCTCGTCGCGAGATCGCGCAGGCGAAGGGCGCCTTCGATCGTGTTGTGGTCCGTCGCGCACACGACGTCGATGCCCGCAGCGATGAGCGCCTTCGCCTGCGTCTCGATGGGCGTGCGGCTATCCGGGCTGTACTCGCTGTGCGTATGCATGTCGAGCTTCAAGCGGCTCACGCGGGCGTTCGACCTCTCTCATGTGCGTCTTGGACGATCGCGCGGATGCGCTCCTCAAATCGTGACACATCGAATCGCCGCGCGGAGGCGCGCAGCGCCTGAGGGTCCCAGCGCCGCGCCTCGACCTTCTCGACGGCCGCGGCGAATCGCTCCGGATCCGGCTCGTCGACGAGAACGCCGTCGACATCGTCGCGCACGATCTCGCGCGCACCTCCCAGTCCGAGCGCCACGACCGGAGCGCCCGAGGCGAGCGCTTCGACGCAGACGATCCCGAAGTCGTCTTCCGCGGGGAAGATGAAGCCGCGCGCGGTCGCCATCAGCTCTCGCTTCGTGGCTTCGTCGACGCGGCCGGTGAACGCGACGTTGTCGCGCGCGATCTTCTCGAGTGATTCGCGCTCGCGGCCTTCGCCGACCACGATGAGCCTGCGCCGCGTGTTGGCGAAGGCTTGGATCGCGACGTCGGCGCGCTTGTACGCGGACAGCCGCCCCACGAAGAGCCAGTGGTCGCCGCGCTCGGACCGCGCTTCGAATTGGTCGACGTCGACGGGTGGGTGCACGACCTCGCTCTCGCGCCCGTAGTAGCGCGTGATGCGTTCCGCGACGGTCGCCGAATTGGCGATCCAGCGGTCGACGCGCGCAGCCATCTCTTTGTCGGTCTCGCGAAGGTGCGTGAGCAATACGCGCACCGGCATGTGCAACGCGTGCGGAACCTCTTCCTGCAGGTACTGCTCGGTCCAGTCCCACAGGTAGCGCGTGGGCGAATGGCAGTAGGCGACCTCGACCGTCGTCTCCGCGAGGCCGATCCCCTTCATGAAGGCGCTCGTTGACACGAGCGCGACGTTGAAGTCGGA
>JANMWW010000302.1:0-11230 GCA_031394155.1 Chloroflexota bacterium
GCGGCCGACATCGCGCTCGGATTCGCGAAGAAGCGAGCGGCCGACACGATCACGCAGGACACCATCGGCGAGATGCGCACGCAGCTGCTCCTCGCGCAGGAGACGCTCGACCGCATGATCGCGGCTGGCGCAAATCACGAGCCGAGTGTTGCGCTTTCCGACCTCACCTATCAGCGAAAGACGGTCGCCGCGAACGCCGCACTGCGCGCCGTCGAGCTTGCGATGGAAGCCGCGAGCGGCGCGGGATTCTTCCGCGCCGCCGGCCTCGAGCGCTACTTCCGCGACATCCAGGGCGTGCGCTACCACCCCTGGCAGGAGCGAAAGCAGTACCGATTCAGCGGGAAGATCGCGCTCGGGCTCGATCCCGT
This sequence comes from Chloroflexota bacterium, assembly GCA_031394155.1. Taxonomy (GTDB): domain Bacteria; phylum Chloroflexota; class Limnocylindria; order P2-11E; family P2-11E; genus CF-39. The sequence continues at coordinate 369 of JANMWW010000302.1, forward strand.
CTGAGAGCACTCGTGGCATGCGGGGTCTGCGGCCGGCCGGCGGAATACGTATTCGCCGCCGGTCGCGACGCGCGCTGCCTGCGGCACGCGATCCTCTATCGACCAGTACGTGACCGCGCGCTTCGTGTCGCGGGGGTCGTCGGGGTCGTGATCTTCGCCATCAACCAGCTCGATGTCGTGCTGCGCGGTGAGCTCACGCTCTTGGTCGCGGCGAAGATCCTCCTGACATTCGCGGTGCCCTACGTGGTCTCCACCTACTCCGCGCTGCAGGTGAATCGGCTCCGCTAGACCTCGGCGGGAACCAGGCTCTTGGTCAGCCGCTCGCCGCGCCGTACGACGGTCGCGAGCGTGTCACGCCCGATCCGGCTCGCGTCGAGCGCGCGCTGCAGATCCGTGAGCGAACCGATCGTCGCACCATCGAGGCTGACGAGGATGTCACCGGCACGGAGGCCGGCCCGTCCCGCGGGACTCTTGGCATTCACGTCGAGGACGCGAATCCCCGACGTGGCGCTGAGTCCGAGCGAGCGCGCGAGGTGCTGACCGATCGGAGTCGCAGCGCCGCCGATGCCGAGATATGCACGCCGGATCTTCCCGTCGCGGATCAACGCGCTCGCGACCATCCGCGCAGTGGCTGCCGGGATCGCGAACGCGATGCCCTGCGCGCCCGCGATGATCGCGGTGTTGATGCCCACGACCCGGCCGTGCGTGTCCACCAGCGGGCCGCCCGAATTGCCGGGGTTGAGGGCCGCGTCGGTCTGGATGACGTTCTCGATGATCCGTCCGTTCTTCGCGTTGAGCGTTCGCCCGAGCGCCGAGACGACGCCGTGCGTGACCGTTGATTGCAGGCCGAGTGGATCGCCGACGGCGATGACGAGCTGGCCGACCCGCAGCGTGTCTGCGGCCGCAAGCTCGAGCGATGACGGCGTGGGGCCGAGTGCACGGATGACCGCAAGATCCGTTGCGGCATCCGTGCCGATGACCGGCGCGCGCGAGGTCGAGCCGTCGAGGAAGACGATCTCGACCGACTTCGCGTCGTCGACGACGTGGGCGTTCGTGAGGACGAAGCCGTCCCGGGCGATCACGACGCCGCTGCCGGCGCCAGATCCCCGCCGGACATGCACGACCGCGGGTGCGACGCGCTCCGCGACGCGGATGACGGCTTGCGAGAAGGCGTCGAGCAGCGCGACGGGGTCGTCGTTCGCCGCGGCTGTGCCTGGAACGGACGAGATCACGTTCGTTCGCTCCTCGTTAGTTGAGCGGACCCTGGTTCCGCACCTGACCGACCTTTGCGATCGCGTCGCGGAGCTCGGTGAGCCATTCCTTCTGGTTGCGCTCGACGAGACGGACGCACCACGCGAGTGCGTGCGCGCGGTTGCGAGCCACGCCGCTGTGGATGAGCGTGTCGAGGATCTCGCGCTCGGGGAGGCGCAGACGCGTCATGACCGGAAGCGCGAGATGCGTGAACATCTCCTGTACGTCACCGATCTTCACGCCCCACGCGACCTCGCGCCCGAAGCGCTGCTTGGCCTCTTCGGCGATCTCCATGCGCGCGTCGCGTGTGTCCTCGCGGAACTGCTTGATGCGGCCGGCGCGGGCCGCTGACGTGCTCTCGGGCCCTGCGTCCTTACCGAGCTCGACGTCGGGGAGGGTCCCGATGATCCAGATCTCTTCACGGTCCACGCGGACCTCGGGGGTCCCGCTGTACCAGCCCTGCGGGACTCGACCCGCCAGCCAACCAGTGATCTCTTCGCGTCCAGTCATGACTCTTCTCCTGCCGCGCTATTACGTTGTAATCACTGTAATCTGTATCAAAATTAGTAGCATGAGACGGAGACTGGGCTCGTGCGGTTAGGCGTCGCGCTGACCTGTCTCACCGCGCTCGCGTTCGGCATCACCTACTCCGATCACGCGCCGCTGATCCCGCTTATCTCGACGGACCTCGGTCTCGACGAGCTACGCGCTGGGCTGCTCTCGACCGCCCTGTTCGCTACGTACATGGTCACCACACTTCTCGCGATCGGCGCGGCCGACCGGATCGGGCCCCAGCGTTCCGTCGGCGCAGGATTGATCGCGGCGACCGTCGGTACGGCGCTGCTCGCGCTCGGGCCGACGTATCCCGTCGCGCTGGCCGGCAAGGCCCTTCAGGGACTCGGATCCGCGCTCGCGTTCATCGCGGCGACGCGTTACATCGTCGGCTTGTACCAAGGACGTCGGAGCCACTTCGCACTCGGCCTGTATGGCGCGGGGTTCCCGCTCGGAACTGCGATCTCACTCATCGTGATGCCGAGCCTCGCGACCGCCCTCGGTGGCTGGCGACCTGCTATCGGTGTTGAGGCGGTCCTCGTGGGAGCGTGCGCTGTTGCCTGGACGCGGGCGCCATTTGTCGTGCACGTTCCCGCGCCCGGCAACATGTTCGACGCACTGCGCTGCCGGAACTGCTGGTTCACCTTCGTCCAGCACGCGGCCGGCTTTGGGCTCGCGATCTCGGCGGGCACGTGGATCACGCTCTATCTCTTGCGCGAGTTCGCGCTGCCGCTCACGCTGTCCGGATTTCTCGGCGCGATCCTCCTGATGGTCGCAGTCGTCGCGCGGAGCGCCGGCGGATGGCTCGTCGCGCGCGAGCACACGCCGACGAAGGTCGTGATGCGTGCCGGTGACATTTCGATAATCGCGGGAGTGATCCTTCTCGCCCTGCCCGGGCGGCCACTGCCGATCGCGCTTGGCGGCACCGTGCTCGTCGGCCTCGGGGTGGGTCTCCCCTACGCGGCGGTCTTCAACACGGCGGCCGCTTCGCTTCGGTCAGCACCCGCCGCGGCGCAGGGGCTTGCCGCGATGGGCGGAACGTTCGGCGTCATGGTCGGCGCGCCGGCGATGGGGTACGCGGTGCAGACGTACGGCTTTGGCGCGGCGTGGATCTTTGTCGGCATCGTCGCAAGTGCCGCCCTCCTCGTGACGTTCGCGATGCGGGGCGAAGAAGAGCTCAGCGCGTGAGAGTGCCCGTCGTGGCCTGCGGCGCGGTGGCGCTCTTGGTCGCGATCGGCTCCGTCGAGGCGCGCGAGAGCGCGCGACAGCTGGCCGAGCTCACTTCGTTCACGCGCATTCAGCCAGCGGGCGCCGGCCTGAGCGCGCTGGGCATCGCGGCGAGCGCCCTTGTCTACATCGTCCTGGGCTGGTGGCTGCGCGACGACCGGCCTGCGCTGCGGCTCGGCCTTGCGGTCGGGGTCGCCGCGGGGTTGATCGGCGGGAGCATCCGCGCGTTGCTCATCGCCGATGTCGTGCGGGACGCGATCGCGCGGTACGCCGACGTACCGAATTGGTTCGTCTTGATGGTGCTGATCGTCTTCGTGGCGCTCTCGGTGCTGGCCTCGGCCGCAGGAGGCGCGGCGCTCGCGTTCGCCGGAGTGCGGCTCAGTCGATCTTCGCGGAACCGACCTCGGCCCTGATCCGCTGGATCGTGCCGTCGAGCTGAAGGCTCTCGAACGCGGCGACGACATCCGGGTCGAACTGCACGCCCGCGCCTGCCTTGATGGAGGCCATGCCCTCATCGTCGCTCCAGGCGTCCTTGTACGGTCGCTTGGAGGTGAGCGCGTCGAAGACATCGGCGACTGAGACGATGCGCGCCGCGAGGCTGATCTGATCGCCCTTCTTGCCGTCCGGGTAGCCGTTGCCGTCCCAGCGCTCGTGGTGCTCGCGCGCGACGGCGCGAGCGATCTCAAAGAAGCGAGCGTCGCCGAGCATGATCTCGCCGTCGATGCAGTGCTGCTTGATCACCTCGAACTCCTCGGTCGACAGGTGATGCTCGCTCTGCAGGATGTGGTCGGGCGTGTGGATCTTCCCGACGTCGTGCATGACGCTCGAGTAGCCCATCTCTTCAGTGAGTGCCGTCGGGAGACCGAGACGCGCGGCGATCGCCTCGACGTAGCGGCGAACGCGCAGCAGATGCGCGCCGGTGGTCTGATCCTTCAATGTCGCGGCGAGGAGAAGGTGGCTGATGCCCTGAAGCCCGGTGCGGCGCAGCTCCTCGTTCGCGACGCGTTCCTGGTTCAGGGCGCGCTCGAGCTCCTCGCGGCGCTCGCGCTCGGTGCGCAGCATCTGCGAGAGGTCCTCGGCATACCGAGTGGTCTGCCGCTCCATGAGCCTGAGCTCGCGGAGCTTGGCCTCGTACTCGACGCGGATGGCCTGCTCGCGGCGGTACGTCTCCGCAAAGTCCGTAGCCATGCGGACCGACTGCGAGTTCGCCTGATCGGCGACGCGGATCGCCTGTTGAAGGAGCTGTCGGAAGACCTCGCCCGCGATCGTCTCGCTCTGGGGCGGAAGGACGATGTTCGGAGAGACCTCCACGAGCTCGATGGTCATGCGCTCCTCGTCACCGGGCACGTCATCCGCCCTTACGAGTGGGCGAGAATGCCGCGGATCGTGTCGATCAGCTCCAGCGGCCCAAAGGGCTTCGTGAGGTACTGCGTGGCGCCCGCTGCGAATCCGATCGCGCGGTCGCTGTCGCTCTCGTGGGCCGTGAGCATCACGACAGGGATGTCCTTCGTTGCGGCATCGGCCTTGAGCTGCTTGCAGACCTCGAAGCCGTTCGGGCCTGGGCCCATGTCGACGTCGAGGAGGATGAGGCTCGGCTTCTGGGTGCGCGCGACCTCAAGAGCCTCGGTGCCGTTCTTGGCCTCGAGGATCGTCCAGCCCTGCGTTGACAGCGTGATCCGCACCATCTGGCGGATCGGGACCAGGTCGTCAGCTACGAGCAGTGTTGCCATGGAGGGGATGTTAGGCGCTCAGGCATTCACGGCTATCCCCTTGAGGGGGAACTAACCGCGCGCCAGAGCGCTCCCCCGACCGGGGGACCGGTCTTTCGACGTTTCCAGGGTGATGAGACCCAGGCGGGCCGCCTCCGCGACCGCCTCCAAACGAGAGTGGGCGCCGAGCTTTCTGAGGATCGCCTGCACGTGAGCACGGAGCGTCGCGGCCGAGATGCCGAGCAGTTCGGACGCCACGATCGTGCTCGCGCCCCCGGCGAGCATGCGCAGCACTTCGAGCTCGCGCAGCGTCAGCGGCTCGTCGAGCGTCTGCTCTGGTCGATCGGCAACGAGCAGGCGCTGAAGCTCGCTCGGCGCGAAGAGGATCTCGCCGCCGGCTGCGAGGCGCACCGCGGTCACGACATCGCTCAGGTCGCGCGCCTTGGTGAGGTGACCCACCGCTCCCGAGCGCGCGACGTCCGCGAGGACGACGTTGCTCGGGTCGCCCGTGAGGATCAGGACGGAGACCGCCGGCGCGAGGCGCCGCAGCGACCGCGCGACATCTGCGCCGGTGCCATCGGGCAGGTGGTAGTCGGAGAGGACGACCGCGGGGCGCAGGTCCGGCGCCAATGCAAGCGCGCTGGCGACATCGTGGATCACGCCGACGACCTCGATGTCTGGCGCGCTCGACAGCGCGACACGCATGAGCTCGGCGAAGAGCCGTTCGTCATCGACGATGAGCACGCGCAGCGGTGTCGTCATCGCGTCGAGTCCGTCGACCGCACCTGCGCCGCGAGTGCGGCGACCACAGCCGGGTCGAGCTCGCCGTTCGCGACGGCACTCTGAATGATGCGGACCGCTTCCTGTTCCGAGACAGCCGCGCGATCGGTGCGATCGAGGAGCAGTGCCTCGAAACGGTCCGCGACCGTCACGATGCGCACCTCAAGAGGCAGCTGCTCCGCGCGGAGATGATCCGGATAGCCGGCGCCGTCCAAACGCTCGTGGTGCCAGCGCACGATCGGCAGGATCCCGCGCAGTGGCGCGAGCCCCTTGAGGATCTCCTCACCGAGGAGCGGGTGCCGCTCCACGATCTCCCGCTCGCTCGTGCTGAGCTCCCCGGCCTTCTGTACGAGGGCTGGCGGGAGCTTGGCGTTCCCGATGTCACGGAGGAGCGCGCCGAGGCGGACCGTGCGGACCGCGGCATCGTCGAGGCCGAGGACCTGCGCGATGCCGACGGCGCGCGCGGCGATGCGCTCGGAGTGGCCCATCGTCGACCGATCGTGGCTCTCGAGGGCGGTCGCCAAGATGATCAGCGCATCGGCGGCGGCGTCGAGATCGCGCTGCACACGACGCTCGCGAACGAGAAGGCCTGCGACCCGCGGAAGCTCATCGTCGAGCCGCGCCGTTTCGGGACCCGGAGCGACGCCCTCGCCGACGATCTCGAGCACCGCCGTCTCGTCGTCCGCGAGATCGGCCGGCACCACCCCACCAGCGTCCACGAGCACGAGGTCGGCGAACTGGCCGCCCTCTTCCGCGACGTCGAATGTCTGTGTCAGAAGGCTGTGCGCGTGCCGGCGACGCTGCTCGCTCGAGAGCGCGATCGCGACCATCGGACGGACGCGCTGCGGCCGGTCGGACGGCTTTTCCAGCCGCGGCGCACGAGCCGATCTGGCCTGGCCAAGGACTGCGTCGATGCGCGCAAGCAGCTCGGCCGCATTCCACGGCTTGGTGACGTAGTCGGCCGCGCCGCAGGAGAGCCCGCGCACCTTGTCGACGACCTCGCCACGCGCGGACAGGAAGATCACGGGAATGTGCGCGGTGTTCCCATCGCTTTTGATGCGCAGACAGACGTCGTATCCGTCCGTGTCCGGCAGCATCACGTCGAGCAGGACGAGGTCCGGCACGACCTTCTTCACGAGGGCGAGCCCTTCGGCGCCGTCGCGACCGACGGCCACGGTCATGCCGTTCGCCTGCAGCCGCCGCTGAAGCACATCGGCGGAGGCCGGATCGTCTTCGACGATGACCACCCTCGTCGCGGGCTTCGCATTGTTCGCCTGCACGGTCATCCGGTCTGCTCCATCTCGCCGAAGAGATGTTTCATCGCGATGACGTACTTCGACGGACGTTCGTTGACCATGTGCTCGCGGATGTAGCCATAGAGCTCATCGGCCCAGTGCGGGAGCTTGTCGAACCACTTCACCTCGATGATCACCCCGGGCTCACGCCCCAGCACCGGACCGAGCCGGCTCGGGACCGAGTCATCGGTGTTCGCCTCCCACGGGATCGCGAGGTACATCAGATTGTGGTCGGCGGTGATGCGCACGGTGCCGTCATGGGCCGAGTGCGCGATGCGGTTGTACTGGGTCACCACGACCGGCCGCACGCCGGCCTTCACGAGAGTGGCCATGCGCGGAGCGAGCACATTCGTCGTCGTTTCGATCGTCCGCTCGCCGCGAAGGTAGCTGGGCACCTCCACCGTGGGCACGATGTAGCGCTCCTTCATTCCAGCGTCGGGTGAGTCATCCTTCATCTCGAGAAATACGGACTCGCCACCGAAGATCTGGTTCGGCCGCGTCCGGTGGTACTCCCGGATCCGCAGCTGCGTGGCATGCCCGGTCTTCTCGGCCTTGAGCACGGCCCAGGCGTACGTGTCGCAGTAGGTCGTCGTCGACCACTGGTAGGGCCGGTCATCGCGGTCGAGCGGCAGATACGTCGCGGCGGTCCGCAGGGCGAGCCGAGCGACGCTCTCGTTCACGAGGAAGCGATGCTCCTTGCGCGGCTCGTTGTCGGTCGTGACCTGTTGCGTTGACAGCGTCGTCACGCGTGCGCCTCGGTCGGAAGCGTCAGCTCGAAGACCGCACCGGCCTCGCCGGGATTGGCGACGCGGATCTTGCCGCCATGCAGCTCGACCGCGAGCTTGCAGAACGCCAGGCCCAGGCCGGTGCCGCCGCGACTGCGACCGCCCGCCGTCTGATAAAAGCGATCGAACACATTCGACGCGTCGACGGCGGGGACGCCAGGGCCGGTGTCGCGAACACGGAGCGTGACCCATCCGTTCGCCGGAGCGGTCGCCTCGACGACGGCCTTGCCGCCGCTGGGGGTGTGCTTCACCGAGTTCGCGAGCAGGTTCGTCATCACGCGGACCAAGAGCGTCTCGTCGACGAACACCGTGCCGTTCCCGGTCGCGCACTCGAGCTCGACACCGCGCGCGCGCGCTTCGGCGGCCAGCTGATTGATGCTCTTCTTGACGAGATCGTCGAGCGCGATGAGCTGCTGATCGGCCTCGAGCTTGCCCTCTTCCATCTTGTAGACGTCGAGGAGCGCATTGACCATCCGCAGCAGCTCCGTGACATTCGACTCCGAAAGCCCGAGGAGCTCGCTGAACTCCGGGCGCGACGCGTCGAGCTGACCGAGTCGGACGAGCTGCAGGAACGCCACCAGGCTGTTCGCGAGATTCCGGATGTCGTGCCCGAGCATGCCGATGAGCTCCTGCCGCGACCGCTCGACCTTCCGCAGCTGATCGTTCGTGCCACGCAGCTCGTCCTGCAGGCGCTTCGTGAAGATGGCGCTCCGCACACGGGCCGCGAGCTCGATGGGCTCGATCGGCTTCGTGATGTAGTCGATGCCGCCGGCTTCGAAGCCGTGCGAAAGATCCGCCGCGTCCGTAAGCGCCGTCGCGAAGATCACCGGGATCGGCGCGGTGCGGTCGTTGATCTTGAGCCGCCGGCATGTCTCAAATCCACCGATGCCCGGCATCATCACGTCGAGCAGGATGAGGTCGGGCATATCGCGCTCGGCCATCGTGAGCGCGTCCTCGCCGTTGGATGCGCGGATCGTCTCGGCACCAAGTGCTTCGAGGCGGCGCGCCAAAAGCTCCACGTTCGCAGGCTCGTCGTCGACCACGAGCACGCGACCAAGTCGCTCCAGCCGCGGTCGGGCGTCCCGCTCGCGCACGGCGGCCCCGCTTGCCGCGACGCCACCGTCGTCGAGGAAACGCGCCAGCACCGCGCGGAGCTCCGCCGGCGCGTACGGCTTCGAGACGAAGTCATCGCACCCTGCCTCGATCGCCCGCGAGCGGTCCTGCTGCATCGCGAGAGCGGAGACCGCGATGATCGGGATCTTCTTCGCCCACTCTTCCTCGCGCAGCGTCTTGGTCACGGTCCACCCATCGATCCGCGGCAGCAGCAGATCGACCAGGATCACGTCCGGATGTTCCGCACGAGCGACGGCCAGGCCGGCTGCGCCGTCGGTCGCCGAGAGCGCCTCGTGGCCGGCAGCGCGGATGATCCGCTGCGCCACGTCGAGGTTGTTGGCATCGTCCTCGATCACGAGCACGCGTCCTGGTGTCATGAGCGTGTCGCCGCCGAAAGTGCGTCTGCGGCGACGACCCGCATGCGGACCGGCAGCGTGAACCGGAATGTGCTTCCAACGCCCGCGGCGCTGTCGACCCAGATGCGGCCTCCGTGCAAGGCCACGAGCCGCTTGGAGATCGCCAGACCGAGACCGGTGCCGCCGTATTTGCGCGTCGTCGAGCTGTCGGCCTGGCGGAATTCGTCGAAGATGTAGACCTGCGCCTCGGCGGGAATTCCGACGCCCGTGTCGGTCACTGCCAGCGTGATCCAGCCGTCAGCCGCGGCCGCGGCGATCGTGACACTTCCGCGCTCGGTGAATTTCACGGCGTTCGCCGCGAGGTTGACGAGCACCTGCCGCACGCGGGCCCGGTCGGCGAACGCCGCGGGCAGCGCACGCGGGACGTCCATCTCGAGGGCGAGACCCTTTGCATCGGCCTGCGGACGAATGAGCTCGACGACCTCCGCGACGACGACCTCGATGTTGACCTCTTCCGAGTTCAGCTCCATCTTGCCGGCTTCGATCTTCGCGAGGTCGAGCAGCCCGTTGATCAGGCTGAGGAGATTGTCAGCCGCCTGTGCCACGCGCTGAAGGTCGGCGATCTGCTGGTCGGTCAGATCGCCGTCGAGCCCGTCGAGCATCAGCTTCGTGTAGCCGATGATCGCGTTCATCGGTGTGCGAAGCTCGTGGCTGACGGACGCGAGGAATTCCGACTTCAGCCGGTTCGCGCGCTCGAGCGCGAGGTTGTTGTCTCGCAGCTCGGACACGAGGTCGGCGTTCTCTTTCGCAACGGAGACAAGTCGCGCGATCGTGCGCAGCGCTCGCGCCTCGGTCTCGCTGATGTCACGCGGCTCCTTGAAGTACGCGGAGAGCAGCCCGACGGCGCGACCGCGCGCCGACAGCGGGATGTGAGCGACGTACGGCAGGGGCGAGTTCGGGACCTGCGCGTGCTGGATACGGTTCGGGTCGTGCACGCTCGAGACGAGCACGCGGGTGGCGATCGCGACAGCGGTGTCCGGGTCGATGTTCATGACGGTCGCGGGCACGAGCCGCCCGCCCGAGCCGCTCGGCGCGCCGGGCGGATCTTCGCGGATGACGATCGACGCGCCATCGGCATTGAACAGGGTCGCCATGCGCGAGAGGGATTCGGCGAAGATGCGCTCGCGATCGGTGACACCGACGACCGCGTCGGCGACCTCGTTGACGGCGCGCACTTCGGCGAGGTATTCCTGCTGCGCGCGCTCGCGATCGTGGAGCGACCGGGCCATCGTGTCGAACGCGCGCTCGAGCGTCCCGATCTCGTGCTGCGAGCGCTGGCGCACGGACACGCCGAGGTCGCCGGCTTCGATGCGCTGCGCCGCGTCCGCAAGATCCGACAGAGGCGAAGTCATCGCGGCCACCGATCGGTACGCGAAGAACGTCACCAGAGCGATGAGACCCGCGGCGAGCGCACCCATGATCGCGAGGAGCGTGCGCTGCGCGGTCACTACCGCATCGGTGGGGACCAGGACGGCCAGCACACCGGGGTTCTGCCGCTGCGAACGCACGACGTGGAAGATGCCGTAGTAGTCGTGTCCCTGGATGCTGACATTCTGGAAGAGCGTGTCGCTCTGAGCATTGTCCACCGCCTCGACCGTCGGCAGGAGCGCGCCGTCGATGACGGCCGCCTTGCCGGTCGCCGCGTCAACGAACGTCGACGCGCGGACCTGGCCATTCCAGACGAGCAGGATCTGCGCATCACTCTTCGTGTTGATCGTCCTGAGGTAATCGTTC
>JANMWW010000397.1:0-5236 GCA_031394155.1 Chloroflexota bacterium
CGCACCACCTTCGAGCAGCCGCCGCGCCTGGTCTGAGGCCCACTCGATGCCTACCGCGATGACCGCCGTCTCGTCGTCCTTTACGCCTTCGAGCAGATCGAGCAGCGACGCCGGGATGGTCGCGCCGCACATCGAGGTGAAGCGCTGGATCTGCGCGACGTTCGTGACCGGCATGATCCCCGGGATGATCGGGACGTCGATGCCGATCGCCCGCGCTCGCTCGAGGAACCGGAAATACAGATCAGGATCGAAGAAGAGCTGCGTGATCAGGAACTCCGCTCCGCTCTCGACCTTCTCCTTGAGATGCTGCAGGTCCGCGTCCTCATCCGGCGCGTCCTGATGTTTCTCCGGGTAGGCCGCGCCAGCGACGCAGAACGGGTAGTGCGCCTTGATGAATCGCGCGAGCTCCTGGCCATAGCCGAAGCCCCCCTCCGTTCGGACGAACTGCGTCTGTCCCCGCGGTGGATCTCCCCGAAGCGCGAGCACGTTCTCGATACCGCCTTCCTGAAGTCGGTCGAGGACCTCGGCGAGCTCTTCTTTGGTATGACCGACGCACGTGAGGTGCGCCATCGTCTCGACGCCGAGGTCGTGCTTCATGCGCGTCACGAGCTCCACGGTGAGGTCGCGGGTGCTGCCGGCGGCCCCATATGTGACGGACACGAAGGCCGGATCGAGCGCCTTGAGCGCCCGCGCCGTCACGTAGAGGCGTTCCACGGCTTCGGGCGTCCTCGGCGGGAAAAACTCGAATGAAAAGGCCGGCTCGCGGCGCTTCAGCCGGTCAGCGATGCGCATCCCACGAAAGTATGCGTTCCGGAGCACACTCATCGGCACGAACTCAGCGATGTAAAGGGAGAAATCAGATGTACGGAACAGTCGCCCGGATGAAGATGAAGCCGGGTTCCGAGGCGAAGCTCAAGGCCGATATGGCGCAATACGACGACCTCAAGATCCCCGGATTCGTCAGCTCGATGGTGTACCGCATGGACGCCGATCCAAACGAGGTCTTCATGGCCGTGGTCTTCAAGGACAAGGCGAGCTACGAAGCGAACGCGCGCGATCCGAAGCAGGACGAGCGCTTCAAAAAGATGCGTGCGTCGCTGCAGTCGGATCCCGAGTGGCACGACGGGGAGATCATCGCCTCACAGATGGGCTAGAAGGGCAGCGCGTCCGGCACGTCGAGACGAGCGACGCCGATGCGGCTGTCGGCCATGCCGTAGTACACGTCGATGCGGTCGGGCTGGTCGATATCGACTCGCCTGTCCGCGCCCGTCGGGAACACGACGTTGGCGACGACGCCCGACAGCTCATCCGTGGTCTGCGGCGACAGGATCGGCCGCGGTGAGCGGTATCGGATGAGGCTCGGGTCGTGCTCGTCGAGGACCAGCGCCCCGGCGGAGTAGCGCAGTGCGCGCGTTCCGCCGTCCTTTGGAAGTTCCTCGCTCACTCCGTGGTAGACGACGAGCCAGCCGCCATTGATGAGCAATGGCGGCGCGCCGCCACCGACCTTGAGCCGCTCCCACGGAGCGACAGGCGAGGCCAGCCGGCGGTGTTCCTCGAAATGGGTCAGCTGCGCCGGCCCGTCGATCGTCGCCGCGAGGTCGCAGTAGGAGATCCAGAGGCACTCGTGAGCGAGGTCGACCTGTCTCGGTGCAGGGAGAGCGGCGATCGCCGCGGGTTCGCTCCCCGGAAAGAGCGGTCGGTGGATCAGGGCCAGCGCGGGATGGCCGCTCGGGCTCGGAACGCGGACGGGGAAGGGGAGCGCGTCTTTGTTCGCCACGTCGCCAAAGTCGACGTTGTCCTGCGGCGTGAAGCGAACGAGGCCGAGGCGTTCCCAGCGGAAGAGATCCTCCGAAACGGCAAGCGCGACACGCGGGCCGCGATCGGAGAAGGCTGTGTAGGCCATCACGTACCGATCAAGCGCGGGGAAGAACGTGACGCGCGGGTCCTCGCAGCCGTTGCGCTCGTAGTCGGCCTCCGGCTCGAGCGCGATGCCCAACCGCTCGACGCCCGCCGGATCGCCGGTCGCATCGAATCGGACGCGGGCGATGCCGATCCGTGAGAAGTTGCCGCGCGCGACCAGCCGAGGCAGGAGGTAGAGCTCGCCGTCCCGTCCACGCGCGACCGCCGGGTTGAGCACGCCGTCCGTTTCATGCGGATTGCCGGGCTCGGGCTCCATGATCACGCCGAGGCGGCGGAGCTCGAACGGGGCGGAGGCTGCCTCGGCCGACCCGGCTGGAAATTCTGTTACGTGCGCTCACCTTTGGCGCGAGGAACATGGAAACGCCGCCCCGTGATCTCCGAGGGTTTGATTCCGACCCAATGGAACCGGTCACCGGGTGCGGCTGGATGTACGGGTAGCCAGCGAAGATGCTCTGAGGCCCGACCGGGATTGGTCGTGATCTCCTCGGCGAAGCCCTTCGCCACCACGCTCCAGCCGATGCCCGACGCCGGGTCCCAGCTGTCAATTTCCACCGCGACGGCGGTCTTGGCCACGGCGCTGAGCTTCGCACCGGGACCGGTGCGGAAAACGATGATCGTGCCGTTCATGCAGTAGTTGATCGGGAAGATCTCGACCGTGCCCTCGAACGCGAACGCGATCCTGCCCAGGTCGGCAGACTCGAGGAGAACGAGACACTCGTTCTCCGTGAGCACCGAGACGACGTCCGCGAAATCGTGGCGGGTCACTTGGTCGCGCCCGGCTGGGACCGGCGCAGCAGCAGCGCGTTCGTGACCACCGTGATCGAGCTCGCGCTCATCGCGAGCGCGCCGACCTCAGGCCGAAGCAGGATGCCGAACGCGGGGTACAGCACACCAGCGGCGACGGGGATCGCGACGACGTTGTAGATCGCGGCCCAGAAGAGGTTCTGCTTCATCTTGCGCACGGTCGCCTTCGAGAGGCGGATCGCCGCGAGGACATCGCGCGGGTCCGAGCGCATCAGCACGATGTCGCCGGCTTCGATCGCGACATCGGTGCCCGCACCGATCGCGATGCCGAGGTCGGCCTGCGCGAGCGCTGGCGCGTCGTTGATCCCGTCACCGACCATCGCGACGAACTTGCCCTCGGCCTGGAGACGTTTCACCTCTTCGGCCTTGTTCTCCGGCAGCACCTCGGCCAGCACGCGCTCGATCCCGAGGGCGCGTGCCACCGCCTCTCCGGTCTGGCGGTTGTCGCCGGTCAGCATCGCGACCTCGATGCCCATCGCCCGCAGACCCGCGACCGCTGCCTTCGCCGAGGGCCGAGGCGTGTCCTGCACCGCGACGATGCCGGCGAGCGCGCCGTCGACCGCAACGATGGTCAGGGTCTTGCCGGCCGCGAGCAGCGCTTCGAGCTGACCGGCCAGCTGAGTCACCGCGATGCCACGCTCTTCCATCAGCCGCCGCGTGCCCACGAGGACCTCGCGGCCTTCGATGCGCGCGCGGACGCCGCGACCGCCCAGGGCCTCGAACTCCGCGATCTCCGCCGGCACGCTGATGCTGCGGCGGGCGGCCTCATCCAGCAGAGCCTTCGCGAGCGGATGGCCGGAGCGCGCTTCCGCGCCAGCTTCGATGCGGATGAGCTCGCTCTCATCGAAGGGCGCCAGCGCGATCACATCGGTCACGCGCGGCTTGCCCTCGGTGAGCGTCCCGGTCTTGTCGAACACGACGGATTGGATGCGCGAGGCGAGCTCGAGGCTCGTTGCCTGCTTGAACAGGATCCCCTGTTTCGCGCCCATGTCGGTGGCCACCATGATCGCGGTGGGCGTGGCGAGGCCGAGCGCGTCCGGGCACGCGATGACGATCGCGGTGACCGCGAGAGTCAGCGCGAAGAGCAGGCCCTGCTGCGCGATCGCGAACCAGTACAGGAACGTGATGAGGCCCGCACCCACCGCAACGATGACGAGATAGTGCGCGGCTCGGTCGGCGATCCGTTGAGCCGGCGCCTTCGAGCTCTGCGCCGATTCCACCAGACGGGCGATCCGGGCGAGCGTCGTATCCGCTCCGACGTTCGTCGCGCGGAATCGGATCGAGCCGGTCTGGTTCATCGTGCCCGCAACGACCGGGCTTCCGGTCTCCTTCTCGACGGGGATCGACTCACCGGTGACCATCGATTCGTCGATCGCGGTGTTGCCGTCGATGACCACGCCGTCCACCGCGGCGCGCTCGCCGGGCTTGAGCACGATGACGTCGTCGGCCCGGATCTCCGACGCCGCCACGCGTACGACCGTGCCGTCCCGCTCGACATTGGCCTCGCTGGGCGCGAGCTCGAGGAGTTTCCGCACCGCGTCGGACGAGCCGCGCCGGGCGCGCATCTCCATCCAGTGACCGAACAGCAGGAACGTCGCGAGCATGACCGCCGCCTCGTAGAAGGTCTCGCCGCCGACCGTGAAGGTGAGTCCGACGCTGAAGATGTAGCTCACCAGGATGCCGAGGGAGACGAGCACGCTCATGTTGAGCACGCCTGACCGGATCGATCGCCACGCGCCGATGTGGAAGACGCTCGAGGCCCACAGCGTGACCGGCGTGCTGAACGCGAGCAGGATCCAGTTCGGATCGACCGGCGCGGGGAGCGCGCGGCCGCCCAGGAGCAGCGTCCCGAGCGGCGAGTAGGCGATCACCGGGAGCGAGAACACCAGCGCGATGAAGAATCGGCGGCGCATGTCCGCTTCCATCGCCGCGGCCATCCGTGGGTCGGACATGTCATGGCCCATCGCGGCGTCACCACCGTGCGCCGCGGTCTTTGACGCGGCGTGATGCATCGACTCATGCGAGCTCACGGCGGCGTTCGGAAGAGGTACCGGGTTGCGGAAGTTGCAGTCCGCGATCTGCGCGCGCAGCGTCGCCGCGTCCGTCATCCCGGCATGCACCATGACGTGCGCGATCTTGCGCTCAAGATCGACGTGGACGCCCACGACGTGCGGCAGCTGCCCGATCGCCGCCGCCAGATCTTCTTGACAGCACGGGCAGAAGATCTCATCGAGCGGTACCTCGATCGTCTCCGTCGCCGGCGCGGGCGTTGTCACGTCCATGGCATGTGAACCGTGCGCCGTGCCGTGCATGGTCTAGCGCGACAGCGTGGTGCGAACCGTCTCGTACTCGTCTTTGTTGATGTCGCCCCGGGCGAAGCGGCGAGCGGCGATCGCCAATGGGTCGTTCGACTCGCGCGGCGTTCCGTTCGACAGACCACGGGCTAGCGCGATCGTCCCAAGGATCAGTAGCGCGACGACGAGGATCATCGGGATCCACATCCATCCACTCA
>JANMWW010000333.1:0-4696 GCA_031394155.1 Chloroflexota bacterium
TGCTCGATGACCGTGTGCTTGTGAAGCCGAGCCGCGTCAAACCCGAATGGTCGGAAGAGGAGCAGAAGGCCTGGCGTGAGCGCGCGCGCGCGACGGGCTGGAACAGAGGGAAGAGCCGCCAGCCCCCGAAGGTCTAGCGGCTACGCGCGCAACAGGTCCGGCAGATCGGGGTCACCGTCGCGTCGCGCGGTGTCCAGCTGTAGCCAGGTGCATTGCTTGGGTTCCTTGTCGGGCCGGAAGCGGATGAAGCGGGTGCCGTGGCGGAAGCGCTCGCCCTCCAGCTTGTCGTACCGCACTTCGCACACGAGCTCGGGGCGGATCTCGTGCCACGGCAGATCCTTACCGCCCGACCAACGCGAGCCCGCTCCCGGAACGCGCCCTTCGATCGCCATCCCGGCGAACTGCTTCGCGAACGTGCCCTCCTCTTCGATCATCGGCGGCAGGATCGTCTGCAGCTCCTTCTCGAGCTGCGCGGGGATGCCCGAGGTGTGTCCCACGAAGTCCAGCGTTCCGTCTGAACGAAAGAGTCCTAGCAAGAGTGTTGCTATTCGTTTGCCGCTCGTGCGGTAGCCGACGATCACGCAGTCGACGGTGCGTTGGTGCTTCACCTTCTGCACCGCCTCGCGGGATCCGGGCATGTACGCGAGATCGGTGCGCTTGGCAACGATTCCATCAAGGCCGAGCACCTCGAGACGCTCGAGCCAGAACTTCGCTTTCTCCTTGTCGCGCGTGATCTCGGACAGCGTGACGCCCTTCACGTTCTTCTCGAGGAAGGCGCGGCGGTCCGAGAGGGGGAGCTTGTGCACGGGCTCGCCGTTCCAGAGCAGCACGTCGAAGGCGATGAAGCGTGCCGGTATCTCGCCCGAGAGCTTGTTGATCCGCGACTCCGCCGGATGCAGACGCATCTGCATGAGGTCGAACTCGAGCCGTCCGTCCTGCTCGATCACGATCTCGCCGTCGAGAGCGGAGTGCGGAGGCAGATGGTCGCCCAGCGCGCGCAGCTCCGGGAAGTAGCGGAGGAGCGGACGGCCGTTGCGGCTCCAGAGCCCGAGCTCCCCGCCATCGTTCTCGAGCACCCCGCGGAAGCCGTCCCATTTCGGCTCGTACCAGATGTTCGGTCCCGACGGGATGGTCTCGACGAGCAGCGCTTCCTGAGGAGGGAAGGGCACATTCGGACCTGCCGGTGAGACGATCTCGTCGGCGCTGAGGCGGCCCGACGATGCGGGCCGCCGCCCGGGGCTCATGGCTTCGCTTTCTCCACGGGCTTCGCCGGCGCACGGCGCGAGGTCGTTCGCCATGCGTTCGCGCTGGCGCGCAGCTCCCGCGCGCCGGCGGCCAGCGACTTCGCTCCGCCTACGCCGAGCATCTCCGCCAGCTCGTCGACGCTCTCGCTCTCATCAAGCTTTTGCGCCACCACATGCGTGCGCCCCTTGCGGACTTCCTTGCGCACGCTGATGTGCTGATCGGCGTATGCGGCGACCTGCGGCAGATGACTGACGACCATCACCTGATGGTGACGCGCCAGCGACCACAGCGCACGTCCGAGGGTCTCGCCGACGCGGCCACCGACGCCGGCATCCACCTCGTCGAACACGAGCACGGGCGTCCGGTCGTTGGCCGCGAGCACGACTTCGAGAGCGAGCATGATCCGCGAGAGCTCGCCACCCGACGCGATCTCGTCGATCGGCTTCGCAGGCTCCCCGGGATTCGGCGCGATCAGGAACCGGACGTCGTCGCCGCCGGAAGCCTCTGGCTCGCGCGGCTCGAGCTGCACGCTGAACGCGCAGCGCGCCAGCGCTAGACCTTTCAACTGCGCTTCGACGGCGACCGCGAGAGTCGCGCCGGCGTTCGCGCGCGCGTCGTGCAGCAGCTTCGCCGCGTGAGCGAGGGATCCACGCGCGGCGCGCTCCTCGTCATCGAGATGCGCCAGACGCGTCTCGCTTTGACGAAGCTTCTCGAGCTCCGCCGCGGCACTCTCGGCGTGCGCCAGGATCGTCGCGAGGTCGTCGCCGTATTTTCGCTTCAGCTCGTACAGCAGATCCGAGCGCGCTTGAAGATCGGCCAGCCGCTTGGGATCGGCATCGATCCCCTCGGCGTAGCGGCGCAGCTCCGACGCGAGGTCGTCGCTCTCCGAGACCTGCGCTGCGGCGCGATCCGCGATCGGCACAAGGCGGGGGTCAGCCTCGGACGCGCGTCGAAGCTCGCGCTCAGCGAGCGCGAGTCGATCGCGTGCGGACGCGCGGTCGCCGGCGAGCATCTCCTGCGCGGTGTGCGCCGTCTCGCGCAGCTTTTCCGCGGATCGCGCAACGCTCAGCTGCGCGTCGAGGTCGGTCTCCTCATGCGGTCGAAGCCTCGCTGCGCGGATCTCGTCGACCTCGTGCGCGAGGAGTGCGGCGCGCCGCTCGCGCTCACGTGGATCGCCGCCGAGCGACTCACGTTCGCGACGCAGCGACGCAAGCTTCGCGTTCGCATCCGCCGCGTGATCGCGGAGCGCGCCGTTGCCGCCATACGCGTCGAGCACGTCGCGTTGGATCTGCGGTCGCGCGAGCCGCAGCTGATCGCCTTGGCCGTGGATGGCCACGAGATCCGCACCGGTCTCGGCCAGCGTCGACACGGGCACCGTCTTCTGATCGATCCGCGCGGGGGACCGCCCTGACGCGATCTCGCGCGAGAGCACGAGGTCGTCGTCGTGGACGCCGGTGAAGACCGCTTCGACATACGCGCGGTCGGCGCCTTCTCGCACCATGCCCGATCCCACGCGTCCGCCGGTCACCGCGAGCAGCGCGTCGACGAGCATCGACTTGCCCGCGCCGGTCTCACCCGTGAGCACGGTGAGGCCCGATGAGAGCTCGAGGCGAAGGTCCGAAACGAGAGCGAGGTCCCTCACCGAAAGCTCCGCGATGTACGGAACCACTGGTGAAGGACCTCGCTTCAAGAAAAGTGCGTGCGGCTAGGTGTTACTTGCCGCGCTTCGCGAGAACGGAATCCTTCGCCTGCTTGGCGATGCGGAACTTCAGCACGCGCTTCGCCGGGATCGAGATGGCCTCACCGGTCGCAGGGTTGCGGCCCATGCGGGCCTTGCGGTCGACGACCACAAGCTTGCCGACGCCCGGGAATGTGAAGCCATTGCGGGCTTCCTTGTACGCGAGGGCCGCGAGCTCCTCCAGGACCAGCGCCACCTGCTTCTTGTTCAGCTCTGTCTTCTCCGACAGCCGGTTCAGCGTCTCAGACTTCGAGATCCCCGCCATTTCGTCCTCCTGTGCAGCCTCAAGGGCCATGGTTACTGGGGTTCGCGGGGAATTCTCACACGAATACGAGGAATGTGGGCAATATCTCTCGAAGATGACGCTGGTCGTGACCGATGAGCCCCCTGACCGCCCGGCCTGGGTGGCGGAAACGCTCCGCCTCGTCGCCGACGGGACGGCCCAAGGCCGCGACCGTCTGCTCGCGCGCGTGGCGCAGGCGAGCGACGCCCAGCTTGGCGCGGGCACCGACGAAGACTGGGGTCTGGGGCAGATCGCGGTCCATCTCCTGCTGATCGAACGCGGCGTGGCCTTGATCGCCCTGCGCCTGGCGAAGGGCGAGCCTGCTGGCCGGACCGGGCAGCCCCGTCCGGCGGCCGCCGCGGTCACCCGCGAGGGGATCGCGACGCTGGCCCAGAAGACCGCCGGGAGCATGAGCCAGCTCCGAGCGGGGTTCCCATCCGAGCCCGACCTGAGCGCGACAGCGCGTCACCCGTACTACGGCGACCTCAACGCGTTCGCCTGGCTGCTGACCCTCGGTAACCATTACGCCGCCCATCTCGAGGTGCTCGAGCGCGGCACGAAGAGCGCGCTCTAGCGGCATACTCGGCTCCCACTCAGCCAGATCGATCTACCGGGGGAGGACGATGGATGGCCACTGACGCCAGCTCCGCGCTCGAGACCTTCTCGCAGGAGGACCGGCGATTCCCTCCGCCGCCGGAGTTCGTGGCGCAGGCGAACGTCAAAGACCCGGCGATCTACGAGCGGGCGGCGAAGGACCTCGAGGGGTTCTGGGCGGAGCAGGCCAAGACGCTGACCTGGCGCACGCCGTTCACCAAGGTCCTCGAGTGGGACGTGCCCTACGCCAAGTGGTTCGTGGGTGGCGAGCTGAACATCTCGGAGAACTGCCTCGACCGTCACGTGAAGGCGGGGAAGGGGACCAAGGTCGCCTACTACTGGGAGGGCGAGCCGGGCGACACACGCACGATCACCTACCAGGACCTGCTCGACGAGACGCAGCGTGCGGCGAACGCGCTGAAAGCGCTCGGCGTAAAGAAGGGCGATCGCGTCGCGATCTATATGCCGATGATCCCGGAGCTTCCGGCTGCGATGCTTGCGTGCGCGCGCATCGGCGCGCCGTTCACCGTCGTCTTCGGTGGCTTCTCTGCCGAAGCGCTTTCCGGCCGGATCAACGACTCCCAGGCGAAGGTGCTTATCACCGCCGACGGCGGTTATCGCAAGGGCGGCATCGTGCCGCTCAAGAAGAACGCCGACGACGCGATCGCGCAGACAAAGACGATCGAGAAGGTCCTCGTCGTGAAGCGGACGAAGCAGGACGTCCCCTGGACCGACGGCCGCGACGTGTGGTGGCACGACCTCGTGGCCAAGCAGAAGGCGGATTGTCCCGCGGAGGCGCTCGACTCGGAGCACATGCTCTACCTGCTCTATACGTC
>JANMWW010000364.1:0-6727 GCA_031394155.1 Chloroflexota bacterium
GGTCGCGGCGTACGAGCGCATGAGCTCGAGAGACGATTGGTCGACAAGTGTGAGGCCGCGCAGCGTGTTGATCATGATCGGGAAGAACACGAGCACCGCGACCACCATCATCTTCGACAGCGGGTTCAGGATCCCGAACCAATTGTTCATGATCGGCGCGAACGCGATGATCGGCACGGAGTTCGCCGCGATCGCGAACGGCATGAGGGCGCGGCTGGCGGTCGCCCAGCGCGCGGTGGCGAACGCCACGGCGAAGGCAGCGGTGGCGCCGATCGCCAGTCCGCCCACTGCCTCGACCAACGTGTTGCGACCGACGGTGATGAGCTCATCGAAATGCTCGACGAAGGCCGCAGCGATGGCGCTCGGGCGCGGCAAGAGGAACTGCTGGATCCCGAATGCGCGAACGACCACCTCCCAAAGCACGAGCACGCCGATGAACACGGCCAGCGCCGGCAGGTACTGGCGGAGGCGCGCGGTCACGTCGGCGCGACCTTGCCGGGCGCCGGCGCCGCGTGACCGCGAAGGCTCTCCCGAACGCGAGTCACGAACGAGAAGTAGCGCTGGTCCTCTCGTGTGAGGTCGTTCCGGGGCTGCGGGAGGTCGACGTCGATGACATCGGCGATGCGGCCGGGATGCGCCGACATGACCACGACGCGCGTCGAGAGGAAGACCGCCTCCGGGATGCTGTGCGTCACGAACACGATGGTCGTCCCGGTCTGCCTCCAGATCCCGAGCAGCTCGAGATTGAGTCGTTCGCGGGTCATCTCATCGAGCGCTCCGAACGGCTCATCCATCAGCAGGATCGCGGGCTCGAACGTCAGCGCCCGCGCGATGGCCACGCGCTGCTGCATGCCGCCCGACAGCTGCCAGGGGTACCGCTGCTCAAGCCCGGACAACTCAACGAGCGCCAGCATCGAACGAGCGCGCTCGGCGCGCGCGCGTCTGTCGGTCGAGCTCATCTCGAGGGGCAGCTCGACGTTTCCCTGGACGGTCCGCCAATCGAAGAGCACCGGTGACTGGAACACGATCCCGTAGTCGCCATCGAGCCGGGCCTGGTGTGCGCTCTTCCCGTTCACCGTGATGGTCCCAACGCTGGGCTGCGTCAGGTCCCCGATGAGCCGGAGCATCGTCGACTTCCCGCACCCGGACGGACCGATGAGTGAGACGAATGCTCCCTTGTCGATGTCGAGGTCGATCGGGTCCAGGGCGTAGGTGCGGTCGGCGCCGCTCCCGAACACCTTAGTGGCTCCGCGGAGGCTCACGACCGCGTCGCTCATGACTTGCTCATGTCTGGGTCCGACCGGGGCGCCCGCGGAGCAGCACGGCCTCCGCGCCACGGACCAGCAGGAAGAACGCGATCCCGACGACGGCGGCGACGATGATCGCCGCCCAGAGCTTCGCCGGACCCGAGATGTAGTACTGATTGAAGTTGAGAATGGCGCCGCCGAGCCCGTCGCGGATGCCCGAGGGCAGCTCGCCGATGATCGCGCCGACCACGCTCGCCGTCGCCGCGATCTTCAAGGACGCGAAGAGGTACGGCGCAGCCGCTGGCAGGCGCACTTTGACCAACACGTCCCGTCGGGACGCCGCGTATGAGCGCATGAGCTCGAGAGCCCTGGGATCTGGCGAACGCAGGCCACGGATTCCCGCGATGGTGACGGGAAAGAACGTCAGGTAGGCCGAGATGACTGCGACCGAGAGCCAGCCGCCCTGCAGCCAAATGACGACGACGGGCGCGAACGCGATGATCGGCACGGTCTGCGAGGCGACAACGTACGGCACGAGCGCGCGTTCGAGGAACGGGGAGTGGACGAACACGATGGCGAGCGCCAGCCCGAGCACCGCGCCGATGACGAAGCCACCGAACGCTTCGCGGAAGGTGAAGATCGCGGCATCGGCCAGAACGAAGCCAAGCGCAGGGCCATTCCGCTGCGCGGGCTCGACGAAGGCACCGGCGATCTCCCAGACGTGCGGCATGTTCAGGTCGCTGGCGATCTTCCACTGGAAAGGCGGCTGCCAGAAGTCGGTCGTGTCACCGCCGAGCAGCTTCACCGCCTCCCACACGACGGCAACGGCGATCACGAAGACGGCGAAGTAGATTGCACCGCGCGCGCCTTGGAGCACGGCGAAAGTGTAGGGATGGGCGCGCCCGGCTAGCGGCTGCGAACCTCGATGATCCCTGCCGCGGACATCGCGCTGCGCGCGGGGTCAACTCCGTTGATCGTGACTTCCCGAACGTCGTAGAAGCCCGGCTGGCTTGGCAGCTTCAGCGTGGCCTCCATCTGGCTGCTCTCACCGGACTGAGCCCGCAACACCTCAGTAGCGACCGCCGCACTCGCGACTGGGCAATCCACTTTCGCGGCGGACGTCGACGACGCCTGCTTTAGCGACTCGACGTTGCCATATGGTCCAAACACACCGACGCAGAGACGGATGTCGTAGGGAGCCGCGGAGCTCGTCTGCACCAGACGCGGAGTCCACACGATGCGAAGCGAATCCCCGGGGTTGAAGGGTCCGAGCGGGTAGGTCGCCAGGTATTGGTACTGCGCATGCAGGACGGGTGGCGACGACGGCGTGGAAGTGCATGCCAACACCGTCAGTGCAAGAGACCAGATCAAGCCTCGCCGGAGAAACACTGCACCGACAGTAGGTCCCCACTGCCAGAAGTCATGACCGAATGGTCACCGTGGGAAGCGGGCAAACTGCGCGTGCGGAGTTCCGCGAACCAAGCCGTGCGTTTCCGACGCCTCGCGGCGCTCTGGCCAGATCTCGATCCGGCGCCACTGCTCCAGTACCTGGCTGCCATCGAGCGCATCGCCGCGGGCGACCCGACGGCTGGGCCGATCGCGACGCTCGACGAGGCGAGCGCTTCCGGTGGCTGGCCTCACCCTCGAGCACGGTCATCCAGCCCTCCCCCGTACACACAGGCATGTCGGCCGACCCGGCCGCTGAGCTCCAGAAGCTCTTCAAACAGATGGTGACCACCCCGTAGCGATTCGGGGTCCCCGCTCGTTCACCTAGGGCGCGCAGCAGGAGGAGGTCGCCACATGGCTCAGATCGACGTGAAGGACCACACTGTGGACACGGAAATGAACGGCAAACTGCGTTTCGAGGGCACGGTCGAGGTCGGCGGCACAGTCACGGGCGACATGCTGAGCGTCCTGTTCCGAAAAGAATCAAACGTCAACGGAAAGCTCCAGTTCCAGGGTGACCTTGAGATCGACGGCACGTTCAGCGGCGCCGTTACAACGGACGACGGGCTCGTCATCGGCGCGAACGCCACCGTCAACGCCGAGATCAACTGTGGCTCCGTGATCGTGAAGGGCGACGTCACAGGCAACATCAACGCGCGAGACATGGTCGCGCTCGAGTCCGGTGCTCACGTGAAGGGCGATATCAGCAGCCCCTCGCTCAGCGTCGCGAAGGGCGCGACGTTCGATGGGTCTTCTCGCATGGGCACGGTCTCCGCGAAGCGCCAGCGCCCGAATCGCCCGAACGGCACGCGACCCTAGAACTACTCCTCGTCTTCCACGTCGGCGACGAATGCGTCGGTCACGCGATTGTTCAAGTTCGCGATCGACGTGTTGACCACGAGCTCGATGAGCGCACGGTCGTCGAAGAACGGACGGACCCGCTTGAAGGTCGCATCGGACAGCGTCGCGGTGCGTGTGAGCTCGAGCGACGCAGCGATGGTCGCCTTCTCTTCGTCCGTGAACAGAGAGCTCGCGTCCGCGTTCTCGATCGCCTCGATCATCTCCTGGGTGATGCCCAGCGCACGGCCGGCAACGGTGTGTGCGCGCAGTCAGTAGCGGCAGTGGTTGACGGCGTCGGAGCAGAGGAACGACAGCATCCGCAGCTTCGGCGACAGGACTCCCTCGTTCAAGGTCTTCCGAAGCTCCCAATACGCGGCCGACAGCTGCGGCGCGTTGTTCAGCAGCCGCCGGAAATACGTCCCCTGCCCGCTGTAGCCGATCCGTGGCACGGCGGCACTATAGCCGTAGCGCTTTACGCTGCGTGTCCGAGAGGTATTTCGCGCCCTCGCGCAGCGTGAGCCCGCTCATCTCGTCGCGGTGCGCGCGGATGAACTCGTAGACGATCTTCGGCCGCTTCTTGCTCACCTCGCGCAGCACCCAGCCGATGGCCTTGCGGATGAAGAACTCCTTCTCGTCGAGCATGCCGGCCGCCAGGCGTGTAAAGAGCTCCCAGTCCCCCTCCCCGCGCTTGAGCGTGTTGAGCTGCGCCAACAGGGCCGTCCGGCGGATCCAAAAGTTCCTCTGTTTCGCCCAGATCGGGAGCCAGCGCAGCACTGCGGGATAGCGGCCGACGACGTCTCCGATGACGGTCGCCGCGATCCAGTCGACGTGCGCCCAGGTCTTCGATGCGTCAACGAGATCGAGTAGCCACGGCAGATCGCGGTCTTCGAGCACAGCCTTGCGTCGGTCGCTGAGCGCGATCGCGACCGAGCGCAGATCGAAGACTTGGGTCTTGAAGGCAGCGAACGCGATCGCTTTTAGATCGTTGCGCCCCAGCTCAGGATGGGCCTTCGCGTACTCCACCGCGATGCGCCGAACATCGGGCACCATCACGCCCCAGAGTTCGAGCTCGCTCTTCAGATAGGCCTTCTCGGCGGCGGCGCGGGCCGGCCGCGCGACCTTCCGCAGCTCGACCGCGAGCTCGGCGAGAGCCGCCGAGCCGCCAGGAGCGCGCTTCGCCGACACCGACTCAGACGCGTTCGACGAGCCAGCGGCGCAGCGCCGGCTCCTCGAGGCCCGCGACGTCGAGCTCATCCGTGCCCACTGCGATCACCGGGATCCGGATCGCGTAGCGATCGAACAGCGCGGCGTCACTCTCGATGTCGATCCGTTCGATGTCGAGCGGCATCTCCATCCGCACGCGCGTAAGCGCCCGGTACGCCTCGCCGCACAGGCCACAGTCGGCCTTCTCGTAGAAGCGGACATGTAGCGCGGACCCGCGCGGCGTGCGCCGCCGCACGAGCGCGAGCCCGCGTCTCAAATTTCCGCGCGTATCGCTACCAGTTGTGCGGGAGACCGGCGACGTTCGTCGGGAGGCTCTTGGTGCTTGGATAGATCACATAGACGATGCCCGCGGAGCCGCCGAGCCACACCTGCTCGAAGTCCGCGCGGCCATAGATCTTGTGAACCTCCGAATCCGTCGGCACAGCGGGGTCGTTCGAGATGACGTCACCGTTGGCCGTGAAGCCCACGATGGTCAACAGGTGCCCGCTCGTCTTGCCGAAGAAGAATCCAGGCAGTCGTCCGTTGATCGACGCGACCAGCGGGATGCCTGCCTTGATGAAGAGCTCCGCCTCGGCCAGCGATCGCAGGCGCGTAACGAACGCGTTCAGGCCACGGTTACCCGCGTAGGCGGCGTTGAACGGCCAGTTGCCGGCGCCCTGGTAGTGCCAGTCGTAGACGGCCTGGGCCGCGTAGTCGACCTGCGGATCGACGTAGGGCGTCCCGTCCGGCTTCGTCGCTCCCGGGAACGCGGCGAGCTCGGCCGCGCTCGGTCCGGCATGCCAGTGGTCGAGGATCATCGCGGTCGAGGTCGGGCTGCACCACGCCTCGCCGCCGCCGTCGTACTGCGGGAATTCGCCCTTGTGGATCTCCTGCGAGTACGTGGGCACCCCGAGGTCGTCGCGCACGACGCCGCGCGACTCGCTCGGGTAGGCGTATGTCGACGCCGCTGAGGTCATCGCGCCGATGAAGTGCACGATCGGCGACGCGGTACCCGCGTGCAGCGTCAGCTTGATCTGGTAGGAGTTGAGCGCGGCGGCCTGCTTGTCGCGGATGAACGTGTCGATCGCGACGAAGCCGTCGACGTCGCCCTGACCGCCGACCGATGTGCGATGCGCTGGCGTCGCGTCGGAGGTCCAGATCCCCATCGTGTACCACTTGGTCGTGCGGCCGCTACCGGTCGCGGCCATCTCGATCGTGATCCAACTACCGCCAGGCGTCGTCGCATTCCACGACGCCACGAGCTCATCGAAGTCGAATGGCACCGATTGCGGCGCGGACGTCCACGTTCCCTCCGCCGCGTGCGACAGCGTCAGCCCCTTCGTGCCGAGCGAGACGCCTGGTCCGACAGTGCCGGCGCTGAACGTGAGACGCGCGAAGCTCACCGACGCTGGGTCAGGGTTCTTCGCGCTCGCCGACGGACCGCTGATCGCGGCGACACCGACCACAAAGGCGAGCACGGCGATGTGCACGGCAAACTTCGAACGACGGCCCATGTGACCCTCCCGGCCGGACGTGCGCCGGCATCGCGGGATAGAGTCTGCGCGTGTCAGGCTTCGCGCGTCCAGAGCTCTTCGCGTCGACCGACCAGGTGGCCGAGCGCCTGCGTGATCCCAAGGTGCGCATCGTGGATTGCCGTTTCACCTTCGAAGGCGACACCTCGGCGGATTACCGCGCGGGCCACCTCCCCGGCGCGGTGCACTGCGATTGGTCACGCGATCTCTCCGCTCCCCCACCTCCATCGGGTCATCCCCGTTACATGTTGCTCGGCCCGGCGGAATTCGCGAAGGCGATGTCGCGCCTCGGAATCGGCAACGACACGCACGTTATTGGCTACGACGCCGAGGGAGGGCACCACGCCGCGCGCTTCTGGGTCGCTCTCCGACGCTATGGCCACGACAACATGGCCGTGATGGAGGGTGGCATCCAGAAATGGCAGCAGGAGGGCCGCCCGCTCGAGCCGGGCGAGGTGA
>JANMWW010000372.1:0-5409 GCA_031394155.1 Chloroflexota bacterium
GCAGCAGATCCGCACCGAGG
The DNA here is from genome assembly GCA_031394155.1 of Chloroflexota bacterium. GTDB lineage: Bacteria > Chloroflexota > Limnocylindria > P2-11E > P2-11E > CF-39. Next base: position 21 of record JANMWW010000372.1, read on the forward strand.
TGCGCACCGCGGACGCGCTTCCGAAGGTATGGCCCTGGTTGAAGGAGCGCGTCGCGCAGGGGGAGCAGGCCTTCATCGTGACCCCGCGGATCGAGGAGGACGCGGAGGGTGACGATCTGCCGAGCGCCGAGGCCACCTACCGCGATCTGAGCAAGAAGGACCTGGCGGGCCTGCGGCTCGCGCTGCTGCACGGGCGGATGCCCGCAAAGGAGCGGGACCGGGTGATGGCCCAGTTCGCCGCGGGTGATCTCGATGTACTCGTGGCGACGACGGTGGTCGAGGTCGGCATCGACATCCCGAACGCGACAGTGATGATCATCCTCGGGGCAGAGCGGTTCGGTCTGGCGCAGCTGCATCAGCTCCGAGGTCGCGTCGGAAGGCGCGGGCAGAAGGCCTACGCGATCCTCGTGAGCGAGGCGGCCGGCGAATCCGAACGCCTCGCCGCGATGATCGAGAAGAATGCGAAGACCGGCGAGCCGTTGAACGGCTTCGAGCTCGCGCGGCGCGATCTCGAGATCCGCGGCGCCGGCGAGTTCCTCGGCAAGCAGCAGAGTGGGGAATCCGAGCTGCGCATCGTCGACCTCGCGGACGCGGATCAGACGCTGATCGACGAGACCGCGGTGGAAGCCGACCAGCTGCTCGGCAAGGACGCAGAGCTGCAGCTGCCCGAGCACGCCGCGCTCGCAGCGGCGGTCGACGATCTCTGGCGCCGCTACGCGTTCGCGTAAGTGAGGGTCATCGCGGGCCAGGCGAAGGGCCGCTCGCTCGTTGCTCCCAAGGGCACCGGAACACGCCCGGCGACCGATCGGATCCGGGAGACGCTCTTCCAGATCCTCGAGCCGGACCTCGGCGACGCTCGCGTGCTCGACCTGTTCGCCGGCGCCGGGACCATGGGCATCGAGGCGCTCTCGCGCGGCGCCGCGCACGCGACGTTCGTCGAGCGGGCGACGCCCGCCCTCGACGCGCTGCGCAAGAATCTGGCGAGCACCGGATTCTCGGGCCGGTCGGAGATCGTCGCGGCGAACGTCATCGGCTTCCTCGACCGCGGCACGCCGGCTCGGCATTACGACTTCGCGTTCCTCGACCCACCCTTCGCCGACGTCGCGGTCCTCGAGGCGACGCTCGCGCATCCGAACCTCGCTTCGGCGCTCGCGTCCGGGGCGACCGTCATCGCGCGGGTCCTCCGGAAGCATCCGCCGGCGGTGCCTTCGAGCGCGCAGATCATCCGCACGAAGCAGATCGGCGAGGAAGACCTCGTGTTCCTGCGATACAGTGAGCCTGGCGGAGGAGGGTGATCGTGGACATCCAGTTCCTCGTGGAACGTCTTGAAGCCCTGGTCGTCAACGCCCGCAAGGTGCCGATGACCAGTCAGATCATCCTCGAGCAGGCGACGATGCTCGACCTTATCGACCAGCTGCGGGTCGCCATCCCCGAAGAGGTGCGGCAGGCGCGCCGCGTCAATCAGGAGACTGACCGCGTGCTCGGCAAGGCGCGCGACGAGGCCGAGCAGATCATCGGAGCGGCGCAGGAGCAGGCGGCGCTGCTCTTGCAAGACCAGTCCATCCTGCGCGAAGCCGAGTCCAAGTCGCAGGAGCTGCTCGATCAGGCTCAGAGCAAATCCGAAGAGACGATGAGCGGTGCCGACCAGTACGCCGCGGACGTCCTCGAACGTTTGGAGAGTGACCTTGTGAAGACGCTCTCGATCATCAAGAAGAGCCTCGAAGTGCTCGAAGAGCGGACGCCCCGAGCCCCGACGCCTGACTAGCCGCCGTGATCATCAACGTCGCGCCGCTCCTGCGGGATGAGGTCGGCGCTCAAGCGAACTTCAGCGTCGCCGAGGACCCGATCGACCCGAAGGGCGACAACGCAGAGCTCACGGAGATCGGCGCTACGGCTGTGGACGCCGACATCGTCGCGACGCATACGAATCCCGGGCCGTATCTCGAAGGCCAGGCGGAGGCACGCGTCGCGATGGAGTGCGGCCGCTGCCTGCGTCAGTTCGAGGGGCCGGTCCACGCGGAGTTCGCGGAGCAGTACTACGCGACCATCGGCGTGATGAACGGCGAGCCGATGGACGCGGCGCCGCCCGACTCGAAGACGATCGGCCCGGACTTCAACATTGACGTCACGCCTCTCATCCGCGAAGAGCTCTTGCTCGCGATGCCGCTGGCGCCGCTCCACGACCCGGAGTGCAAGGGCCTCTGTTTGATGTGTGGCCGCGATCTGAACACCGAGCCGCACGACCACGATGGACCCGTGGATGAGCGCTGGGCGAAGCTCGAGGCGTTAAAGGACTTCCACGCCGAGAGAGAGTGAGGCGGGACTTCTACCGCCGTCCTTCGTACAATGAGCCCAGTCCCCTCGCAGATTGGTGTTTGGAGTGTGTTTTGGCAGGTCAACCCAAAAAGCGGACCCCGCATGCCGCGCAAGGCGAGCGCCGCAGCCACCTAGCGCTGAAAGCGCAGAATCTCGTCGCATGCCCGCAATGCCGTAGTCCGAAGCCCTCGCACCAGGCGTGTCCGCACTGCGGCACGTACCGCGGCCGTCAGGTCATCAAGATCAAGACGAGGCGCTCGGCCGCAACGACCTAGTCCGTGCGCATCGCCGTCGACGCCATGGGTGGCGACCACGCCCCGGACGACATCATCCGGGGCGCGCTGCTGTACCGGGAGGTCGTCGGTACGGCCGACCTCGTCCTGATCGGTGATGAATCGAGGATCAAGACGCTCGTCGGCGCGAAGACCAAAGGCATCGAGATCGTGCACGCGGCGACCGTCATCGGCATGGATGAACATCCGTCCGCCGCGCTGCGGCGCCGCGACGACACGTCCATCGGTGTCGCGACGCGTCTGGTGAAGGATGGCGCAGCCGACGCCGTCGTCTCGGCCGGCAATACCGGCGCGACGATGGCCGCGGCGCTGCTGATCCTCGGACGGATCAAAGGCATCGACCGGCCGGCGCTCTGCGGGATGCTGCCGGTCACCAGCGAGCGGCGCGCGACCTGCCTCCTCGACGCCGGCGCGACGATGGACGCAGACGCTCGCAATCTGCTCCAGTACGCGCGCATGGCCACCGCGTTCATGGAGAAAGTGCACGGGGTCCAGCGTCCGCTCATCGGGCTCATCAACGTGGGCGAGGAGCCGGAGAAGGGCGACAAGGTGCGACTCGAGGCGCACGCTCTGCTGCGGGAAGCGAAGGACCTCAACTTCTACGGCAACATCGAAGGGCGCGACGTCCTGCGCGGTATCACCGATGTGGCGCTGACCGATGGCTTCAACGGCAACGTCCTTGCGAAGGGACTCGAGGGCGCGTTCGACACGCTGGCGAACGGCATCCGCAGCGACATCTTCGGCGGTCCGCTCGGAAAGCTCGCGGGCCTCATCGCGCTGCCGGGCGTTCGGAAGTTCCGCGGCCGCTTCGACTACGACCCGTATGTCAGCGCGCCGCTGCTCGGCATCAACGGCGTGTCCGTAGTCACGCACGGACGGGCGAAGGCGAACATGATGCGGTGGGCGATCGCGATCAGTGAACGATCCGTCGCGAATGGCTTGGTCGACGCGATCGGATCGGGTGTGGTGCCCGCCGCGTGAAGGAGCGTCAGCCCCGCGCGAGTCGTCAGCCGCGCGCCGGTCGCCATCCCGCACGACGTGTGGCGCTGCAGACGCTCTTCGAAATTGACTTCAACCGCGCGGATCCAAAGGAGACTTGGCAGCGCGGCTCGTTCCGTGCGGGCCTCACCGAGACCGCGGCCGCCTTCGCGTGGCAGCTTATCGATGGCGTGATGGAGCACAAGAAGGCGCTCGACGAAGAGATCCAGCAGCTCGCGCCCGAGTTCCCGATAACCCAGATGGCCCCCGTGGACCGCAACATCCTGCGCATCGCGCTGTACGAGCTGCGCGTCCTCGGCGACGCGCCGGCCGCGGCGATCATCGATGAGGCGGTCGAGCTCGCCAAGATGTTCGGCAGCGAGGCGTCGAAGAAGTTCGTGAACGGCGTCCTCGCGACCGCGGTGGGCGGCCGGAAGGACGCCGCTCCCTAGCGCACCGTCAGCGGTATGCGGATGAGCTTCGTGTCGCTCCCGTCCCTCGCGCTTACTTCGAAGACCTCGAGATAGATGTTTCCGGTCACATTTGCGGGGAGTTGGACGCTCGTGTCGAACGTTCCACCCGGGTCACAGCAGTTCGTGGCGGTCGTGCTGACCTTGTAGATCTCTTTCTGCTTGTCGTCGCGCACGCGGATCACCACGTTCGCCTCGAAGTTGTGCGCGATGCCGCTCACCTGGAACGTTCGGCCGACCGTCGAACCGGGCGCTGGCGCGTATACGGCGTTGTTCCCATCGATCGTCTGGGGGTCTCCGCCGATATCGATGATGATGCGGAATGGGTTGAACGCGATGGCCGTGCGCCATGGGCGCAGATCATCCAGGCCGATATCGACGACGGTGCCGTTCCATGCGCTGCTTGCCACCTGCATTGCGCTTACTGACCGAAGCGGCGTCTGGTCGATGACACGGAGCTCAGGCGTTCCGGCTCCATGGGTGACCGAGACGCGCAGGTACCACTTCGCACCCAAGGGCTTCGCCGGATCGGTGTCCTGGATCACGTCGACCTTGAAGTCCGGATACATGACTGACGGCGCGACTTGCTGGAGGTCGGTCTCGATTACGACGCGGGCAAGGCCGGCGGCGACGGTATCTACGCTTGTGCGCAGCGTTAGCCTCCGAGTTGGACCGTTCGCGTCGCCGAAGCCCTGCGCCTTCTTCGTGCTCCCCATGGCGTAGCCGAAGACGTCTTCGCGCGACAGCGGCTTGCCCCAGAGGATCGCTGCGTCGATCGACCCGACCGTGCCGTTCTGGCGAACGACCGCGCGACGGACGCCGGGCTCCTCTGTGATCGTGTAGACAAGCTGCTTTTGGAGTCCCACGCTCTGGATCGGGCCGAATGCGCGCCACGTGCCCGGCAGCGCGACGTCGACGATCGCCGTGTCCCCCTGGATCTCGACGGAGGAAACGTGCAGCAGCGCCGGATCCTGGAGTGGGAACGCGTTGAACGCGCCAAGCGGGACCGCGATGCGAGACCCAACGGGACTTCCATTGTTCAGAGCATTCACTCGCGAGGCGATCCGCTGCTCCCGCGTCGCTTCATTCGCCAGACCCGGCACGTGAACACCGATCGGGGGGAGTCCGTCGCGGGCGAAGTACACGACGCCGTGGTCCACCTCTGTCGGTGCCGTTGTCGAGGTCGGGGTCGCGGCCGGTGCCGTCGAAGCCGCGCGTGCGGGAGTTGGGGACGCCCCGGCTGTCGTAGGAGACGCCGCGACCGGACCGGTCTCGACTGGTCGCGTGAACCACGACCCGAACGCGAGGGCGAGCACGAGCGCCGCCGCGACG
>JANMWW010000373.1:0-4252 GCA_031394155.1 Chloroflexota bacterium
ACCGCCGCCTGGAGCGGCTGATGGCTTCTACCAATCTGATTTGGTGGAGGTCGCATGGAACCGCTTCTCGTCGCCACGATCTTCGGCTTCCTGATCCTGCTCGCATCGATGATCTCGGTCGAGCTCGGCCTGTCCGTGGCGATCATCGAGATCGGTCTCGGGGTGATCGCCGGCAATTTCCTCGGCGTGGCGACGACGCCCTGGATCGACTTCATCGCCAGCTTTGCCGGCATCGTCTTGACTTTCCTGGCCGGGGCCGAGGTCGACCCCGCGCTACTGCGGCAGAAGGCCAAGGAGTCGCTGTTGCTCGGTGGCCTCTCGTTCGCGTTGCCGTTCATCGGCGTCGGGCTCTTCGCGTACTTCGTCGCTGGCTGGGATCTGCGTCAAGCGGAGATCGCCGGCATCGCGCTGTCTACGACCTCACTCGCCGTCGTGTACGCCGTATTGGTCGAGACGGGTCTCAACAGAACTGAGATCGGTAAGCTCATCATGGCCGCGACCTTCGTGACCGACCTTGGCACGGCGCTCGCCCTGACGCTGCTCTTCATCCAGCCGACGGCATACATGGTGTTATTCGTCGGCGTTTCGATCGCGGCGATCATCGGCATGCTCCTGTTGCAGCGCTGGTTCTTCGATCGTTACGGAGACCGCGTGATCGAACCTGAGATCAAGGGCGCCTTCGCCGTGCTGTTCCTGCTTATGTGGACGGCCGATCTGGCCAAGAGCCACGCCGTGCTGCCGGCATTCCTGCTGGGCCTCGCGCTGGCGCAGGTGTTCCAGCGTCACCCCGAGGAGCATCGTCGCTTCCGCGTGGTCGCGTTCTCGCTCCTGACGCCGTTCTTCTTCTTCAAGGGCGGACTCAACGTCAGCCTCACCGCACTGGCCGGCAGCGTTCCGCTACTGCTGGCTCTCTTCGGCGCAAAGGTTGGCCTGAAGTTCCTCGGCGTGTTCCCGGTTGCGCTGCGCTTCGTGCGGCCGCACGCGACGTACACGACCTTACTCATGAGCACGGGCCTGACGTTCGGTACGATCTCATCGCTCTACGGCCTCAATGCCGGCATCATCGACCGCACGCAGTTCTCGGTGCTGGTGAGCGTTGTCATCCTCTCGGCGGTCATTCCCACCGCGATCGCCCAGCGGTTCTTTTCGCCGCCGCTGCACGCGATGACCCCAGCCCAGTCACTGGATACCGAGGACGAGGAGTTCGCGAGGAGGGGCGTGTAGAAATCAGTCGCTGATGAGTCGGCTTCCTCGCCGCGCGCCGAGCCGAGTCTGGGATCAATGGTTTCGGCGGGTGTGACCGCGGACGTGCCCAGACGCTCCGCTTGGTCGCGCAATAGTTCGGTAAACGATTGGTCGCCCGGACGTTCGGTTCGGTCGCGAGTTCCGAGCAAAAGGTCGCTACCGCCCGATGACGTGCAGTGCGACATACAGGATGTAAGCGAGCACCAATATCGCGCCCTCAGGCCGGCCGACCCGACCACGCGCGAGGAACGCCGTCGCGAGCCAGGTGACGCCGATGAGAAAAGGCCACTCCAGGGTCCGCGTCTGCGGGGGCACAACGACCGGGGTCACGAGCGCGAGCACACCGAGATTGAAGAGCACGAAGTAGAGCAGTGTGCCGAGGAGATTGGCGGCGCTGATCTCGGGATGGCCGCGCTTGGCCGGGACCGCCTGACGGAAGACCTCCTCGATCTCGATCGCCGCGGGCGTGAGGACCATGCCGACCAGGAGCGCGGGCAGGCCAAGCGTCCCGATCAGCCGCTCCGCACCCTCGGCAACGAGCTCACCGCCGATCGCCAGCCCCGCAAGTCCCACCAGCGTGATGGCGATGACGGCCGGCCAGCGGTGCCGTTGTTTCGGCGCGTTCTCGACCTCCTCGCTCATAAGGAAGGCTTGGTGCCTCGAGCGACGCACGATGTAGGTCATCGCGGCCGCGAATGCGAGCAGCAACGCAACTCCCGCCGCTGGACTGGTGCGGTCGCCGATAAGAGCGAGCCCTGCCAGCACCGGTGCGGCGGCGATGATGCCGAGGAATGCGCGGGGCAGGCGCACCTGCAGCGGCGCGATGAGCGCGCCGAGGCCAAGGGCCACGGTGACGAGGAAGGTCGCACCACCGAAGACCGTGCCGAGGGCGATCGCGCTGGCGTCGCGCGCACCGGCAGCGAGGCCGACGGCGATGTTCTCCGCTTCGAGGCCGGAAAGCAGCGCGCCCATGACGAAGGTCGAAAGCATGGTCAGTGTGGCAAGGCCCACGAGGCCTTCGAGCAACTTTTCCGTCGCCCAGATAGCGAGGCCCGCGCCCACGACGAACAAGCCGATCGCGACGAGCGCGGAGATCACATCCACCCGCTCACGTACGCGGTGCTCGGTGGCCGCTCAAACGTCGAACCTTCTGCGAGCCGGCTACGTGCTCGTGGCGGGTGGCCTGACCCTCCTGCGTGGTGGGTTCGGCTTGAAATCGACGACGAGCGCGGCCCGCTCAGTTTCCTGCCGCACGAAAATAGGGAGGAGGCAGCGCATCTCGTTTCCGCGCCGCGTCGCAGCTGATACAACAGGTGGAAAGTAACAGGTGATGCGACTGGGGCTTCTGCGCGTTCAACCGGTAGGCTGACGGTATGGTGAAGGCCGTCGCACACAGCTCGCCCCGCCCGCGGCGCTCATCTGGCTGGTGGCTGTTCGCGTACCGAGTCCCAGCGGGCTCCTCCAACAACCGCGTCTCGGTCTGGCGGGAGCTCAAGCGTCTCGGCGTCTATTACGTACAGCAGTGCGTGTGCGTGGCGCCGCGCTTGCCGGGCATGGAGCGAGCGTTCACCGACGTGCGCGAGCGCATCGCCACGCTAGGCGGGAGCAGCATGCTCTTCCGGATCCCGCGGCAGTCCGCGGAGGAGGAAGCGCGCCTCGAGCTCGGCGTGCAAGCTCTCAGCGCCGCGCAGTACGCGAAGATCGTCGAAGAGTGCGAGCGCACTGTCCTGAGGGAGATCGCTTCCGAGGAGGCACGCCGGCGCTTCACCTTCACAGAGGCCCAGGAGATCGACCAGAACCTCGATAAGGTGAAGCGGTGGTACCAACGGGCGCAGGAGGCCGACTGGTGCGGCGCGTTCGGCCGAGACCAGGTCGACGCGGCGATCCGGAAGGCGGAGCGCGCGCTCGCGGGCTTCTACGCGAAGGTGCACGCGCGCTCAGGTGAAGATGTCGCCACTGGGCCGCGAAGGCGTCGGGGCCGTAGGCACGGACGGTAGCGACCTCGTCCGGCGCGGCACCGTCGGTTGGACGATCGTCCGACGCCTGCGCACGCCCGCGCTCCTCACGTTCGCGCTGGCGGCGCTCGCCCTGCTCGCGCGGAGCGGCGCCACCGTAAGCCTCGACGTCCCTTTGGCCGAGACCATTCGGGGAATGGCGCAGACCCCGCTCGGCGCGCCCTTCGCGTTGCTCGATCAACTCGCCGGCCTTCTGGCCTGGACCGTGCTCGTCGCGCTCGCGGCCATCCTCTCTTGGCGCGTGCGACCGACGGGCGCGGCGCTGTTGCTGCTCGGCGATCTGTCGGCGGAGCTCGCGACGGCCGTGCTGAAGGCGGTGGTTGATAGGCCACGGCCGTCCAGCGTCGCGCTCGCAGACCTCGTCCCGACGGCGAGCTTCCCGAGCGGTCACATCGTGCGCACGCTGGTGGCCTTGGGCGTCGCGGCGGCCCTGGTCCTGCCGTCGCGCTGGCGCCGCTATGCCGTCGGTACGGTGGCGCTGTTCGAGCTCGTGCTGGGCCTCGCGCGCGTCGCTTCGGGAGAACACTGGCCGAGCGACGTGATCGGCGGTTATCTGCTCGGCGGACTCTTGCTGAGCGTGCTCGTTTCCCTCCGCGCTGGTCCGCGCTCGTGACCGCCACTCCAGGCGCTGATGGACGTCATTGTCTGACGTAGCCTCGCTCGCGAAACGCCCTGGTCTCGAAGGTCGTTGGTCTTCGGCAGGCGCCGCGAACCGCGTTCCCTGAGCTCTTGACGGCGTCACATGGTCTAGCTACAGCCATGGTCTTGGCCATCCGCGCTATCCGTTCAGAGCAATGGTTTCGGATCGATCGTGCGTGATCCCGCAGACCATGGCGCCGGATGCATCACATAGTCCTATAAACCATGGGTCATCCATGCGTTCGATTCGCTCGCGAGTTTCCGAGTAAAATAGGCATCCCGCCGAGGTAGCTCAGGCGGTAGAGCAGCGCGGATGTGCCATTCTTTTTCGCAAAATGGGTGAATACACGCTC
>JANMWW010000388.1:0-9636 GCA_031394155.1 Chloroflexota bacterium
GCCGCGCGCGCGATGGCCATCTTCTGTTTCATGCCCCGTGAGAACGTGGCGACCGCGTCGGTGCGGCGATCCCACAGGCCCATGAGACGCAGGAAGCGCTCGGCCTGCGCTCGACCGGTCGGACCGTCGAGGCCGTAGAGCGTCGCGTAGAAGATCAGGTTGTCCCAGGCCGACTGACGCTCGTAGAGGCCAGGCAGCTCGGTGAGGATGCCGACCGCCGCGCGGATCTGCTGATCGTCACGTCCCAGGCGATATCCGGCCACCTCCGCGGTCCCGGATGTGGGCGCGATCAACGCGCACAGCAGGCGCAGGGTCGTGGTCTTGCCAGCGCCGTTCGGACCGAGATATCCAAAGACCTCGCCTTCCCGCACCTCGAGATCGACGCCGTCCACAGCCGTAAGCGTGCCAAAACGCTTGGTCAGCCTCTCGGTGCGTAGGACCGTCCTCACAAGCGCAGTCTATTTGTCGCAACTGCCCGCGCGGCGCCTATTTCGGGCGCTCGCTTCCTAGAATCCCTCGATGAGCCCACCCGCGGACACCGAACGCAAGCTCCGCGAGCTGTCCTTCCTGCACGAGGTGTCGCAGCTCGCCTCGTCCGCGCGCGATTGGGACGAGATGCTGCGCATCGTGATCGATCGCACGACCGACGCGATGGCCGTCGAGGTGTCATCGCTGTATCTACTCGAGCGACGCGAAGGCATCCTTCGCCTGGTCGCGACGAACGGACTGAACCGGCGCTTCATCGGCAAGGCGACGCTGCGCGTCGGCGAAGGGATCACGGGTTGGGTGGCGAACGCGCGCGTGCCCGCGGCGGCGCGATCGGTGCGCGCGGATCCGCGCTTCAAGTGGATCCCGGGGGTCGATGAAGAGCGCTTCACCTCGATGCTTTCAGTCCCGCTGTTGATCCACCAGGAGATCGTTGGCGTCGTGAACGTGCAGTCTGTCGCCGAGCGACCATTCGACAAGGGCGAGATCGAGTTCCTTCAGACGATCGCGAACCAGGTAGCGGGCATCATCGAGATGGGCCGGCTGCAGCGCGAGTCCGAGCGCAAGCTTCGCGAGGTCTCTGCTCTGTTCGAGGTGTCCAACGTGCTGACGTCGACGCTCGAGCTCGACGAGGTCCTGTCGCTCATCGTGGATCGGCTCGTGCGCGTATATCCGGGCTCCGCCGGCATCATCGTCCTGCGTGACGGCGACGATCTTCGCGAGCGCGCGCGCTCGGGCGACTCTGGGAAGACGACGGCGCACGCCGCGCGGCAGGCCGTCACGGAAGCGCGGCCGATCGTGTCCGGTCACCACATCGCGTTGCCGCTCCTCGCGGGCGAACGCCTCCTTGGCGCCGTCGCGCTGCGCATACCCGAGGGCACGGAGATGGAGGCTGAGGAAGTGCGCTTCGTCGGCGCGCTCGCGAACCAAGCCGCGCTCGCGATCGACAAGGCGTCCCTGTATGCGGTCGAGCGCGAGACCACCGCGAGCCTGCGCGAGCTCGAACGCGCGCGCAGCGAATTCGTAGCGATCGTCACGCACGACCTGCGCACGCCGCTGTCGGTGATCCGTGGCTATCTCGACCTCATCGGCGAGAAGAACGGCAACGGCAAGATCCATATCGACGAGGCTGTCGCGCAGGTCGGCCTGCTCGATCAGCTCGTCGACCGGATCCTGACCGGCGTCCGCTCGGACCAGTCGCAGGTACCGACGCGACGCGCTCGGTTCGATCTGCGGCTAGCCGTAACCACGACCCTCGCGGAGCTCGCGCCGGTCGCGCGGCGCCATCGCCTCGTAACACCTCGGGCCGGCTCGCCGGTGTGGGTCCGCGGAGATCGTCGTCGGGTAAGCGACGTGCTGTCCGGCCTCGTGCACAACGCGACCAAATATGCGCCGGAGAAGACGCGCATCACGGTGCGTCTGGAGCGGAAACCCGATCGCGCGATCGTGCGCGTCACCGACGAGGGCCGCGGAGTGCCGCCGCAGGAGCGACCGCGGATGTTCGAGCCGTACGCGCGCGGGGACCACAACGAGATCCCCGGTACCGGCATCGGCCTGTTCGCGTCACGCCGCGTGATCGAGGCGCAGGGCGGAGACATCTGGTACGAGGAGGGTCCCAACGGGGGCGCGACCTTCGCCTTCAGCGTCCCCTCCGCGCGTGAGGGCAAGCGATGACCACGATCCTCGTCGTCGACGACGAGCCAGCGATGGTCGGCATGGTCGGCGCGCTGCTGGGCGAGGACGGCCATCAGATCGTCACGGCGTATGACGGCGAGACCGCCCTCCGCCGGCACGCCGAGGAGCACCCCGATCTGGTGATCCTCGATAGACGACTGCCGCGGATGTCCGGCGACGAGGTCTGTCGCGCCATCCGCGCGGGTTCGGACACGCCGATCCTCATGCTGACGGGCGAGAAGGGAAGCGAGGAGCGCGCGCGGCTGCTCGATCTTGGCGCCGATGACTACCTCGAGAAGCCCTTCAGCAAGAAGGAGCTGTCTGCGCGCGTGCGCGCACTGCTTCGGCGCGCCCCGTCGCGCGCTCGCGCCCAGCCGGCCGCGAAAGTCGGTCGCCTCGCTGTCGATCCACGCACGCATCGCGCGACGGTCGACGGAAAGGTGCTCGATCTCACGCCGACCGAGTTCCGCCTGCTCGCGGCGCTCGCATCGCGTCCGGGGGAGGTCGTCGATCGGAAGGCGCTGTTGCGAGCCGGATGGCCCGACGAGCGCGATCCCGATCCGGAGTGGCTGAAGGCGCATCTCGCGCGGCTGCGCTCGAAGCTCGTCGCATCGGGCGTTCCGGATCTCGCGAATGTGCGCGGCGTGGGGTACCGGCTGGGCTAGGCGGGGCCGAGGTCCGCCCAGGTCACCAGGACCGAGAACATGCGGCACCACACGACGACGCTCTTGTAGGCGCCCAGGTCCGCGCTCGCCGGGATCTCGTAATTGAAGGAGCCGTTCGTAGCCTTGAGCGGTCCGAGGTAGAGGCTTGTGGCTTCACTCCATCGGCCCCCCGTGTCGCGCGACAGATAGATGTGTACGTCTGGCGCGTTGGTGATCGCAACGTTCTCGAAACGCAGAACGTGCTGATCGCCCGTCTGGATCACGAGCGCCTGCCCCGTGCCGTTGTGGAGCGGATCGACGTACCCGAGCTCACCGCGACGCGTCACGACGGGCATGTTTCCGGTGCTGACGCTGATGAGTCCCCCGGCGGACGGCGCAGCGCTCGGCACTGCGGTGCTCACGGCGGGGGTGGGGAAGTCTTCGAACGTGGCCGTGTGGATGAAGAGTGGCGAGCCGAGATACCAGCCGATCGCGATGAGTACGGCTGCCGCGACGGCAGCGGCAGCGCGGACGACAGGCGAGCGGAGCATGCGCGAAGTATCGCGGTAAAGTCGGAGTCTGTGGCACCACTCGCGTGCGCGCTCGCGAATCTCGTTGCGGCGATCGTTATGGCCGTGATCCTCGCGCCGGGTACGCCCATCGTCGCGGACGTGGCCGAGCGCGAGCGCTACATCGCCGAGCATCTTCTCGCGTGGCGGCTCGGCTGGGCGACGTGGATGGTCGCCTCGGCCACGCTCGTCTGGTACTACGCGTGGTGGCGCGCACGCGTGAACGGTCCTCAGCGCGCGATCACGATCGCATCGATCGGCATCGCCGCGGACTGGGCGGCGGAGATCGCGCTCATCGTCGCCGGTGCCGACGCGTACGCCTCCATCGCACCGCTGGCGTTCTTTTTCACCGGCGCGATCGCGAACGGGCTCTACACCTACGCCGGCATCCAGCTCACGTTCGCGACGCCGATCGGCCCCGGCGCGCGGGCGTATGCCGGTCTGATGTGGGCCGGCGGCGCGCTCGTGTCGTTCGGCGGGCTCGTGAACTTTCCGCTGCTGACAGCGATCGCGACGGCCCTGCTGTTCGCGCTGTTCATTCCCTGGTGCATCTGGTCGTGGCGCCGCCTCGCATGAGACGGGTCATCGTCGTCGGCGCAGGTCTGTTCGGTCTGGTCATCGCGTCACGCCTCGCGCAGCGTGGCATCGCACCGCTCGTGGCCGCCCGCAGCGGCCACGACGTCCAACTCGACGCCGAGGACGACACCTCTATTCGCGCGGCGCTGCGCTCCGGCGATGTGATCGTGGATGCCGCCGGTCCGTTCGCGATCCGCACCACGCGGCTCGTGCGTGTCGCGATCGAGCGCGGCTGCGACGTGATCGACATCTCTGAGTCGCTCGCATGGAGCGAGGCCATCCTCGCGCTCGCGCAGCGCGCGATCGATTCCGGCATCAGCCTGTATCCCGCGTGTAGCGCCGTGGCCGCCGTTGCCGGTGCGTGCGTCCGCGCGAGCGGGCTCGCGTCCCCGACGGAGGTCGACCTGTTCCTTGCCCCGGCGAGCGCCGACACCGCGAGCGCCGGGACGGTGCACGGTCTCCTCTCGTCGGTCGGCGGCACGATCCGCACTCTGCGCGACGGCCAGCTCAGCTCCGTGCGCGGGTACGGGGAGCGGCGGTCGTTCCCGGGCGCGCGGCGCCGCGGCGGGATCGTCGAACACGCGGGCGCGGTCCTGCTGCCCCGCTCATGGCCGTCGCTCCAGCGTGCGGAGTTCTGGGTCGATCCAAACGCGCCGATGGCACGGCTGGGGCTCGCGGCCGCGGCGCGCCTCCCCGCCTTCGCCGCGCTGGCGCGCACAGTCGCACCGGTGATCGGCCCGGGCCCGATGGCGCGGCACGATGGCGAGTTCGCGGTGCAGGTACGCGAGAACGGGCGACAAGCCGCGTATGTGTTCTCGGCCGCGCGGTTCAGCTACCTCGTCGCGGTGGAGCCTGCGGTCATCGCGGCCGAGGCGCTCGCTCGCGGCGCCTCCGTCCCAGCGGGTGTGATCCTGCCGCACGCCCAGATCGACCACGAGGAGCTGTTCACGAGGCTTCGCGGACTCGGCATCGAGATCGCTATCACGACGGCGTGATCCCGCTCCGGTGCGAGGAGCGCGATCGGCTAGAACGCGAGCAGCGGACGCCACGTCCCGAGCGCGACGCTCGCCGCCGTCGCGCCCGAGACGACGAGGACGGCAGCGCTGACCAGACCGAGATCGCGACGGGCGAACGCGCGCGGCCGGGCGAGCGTGCGGCACGCGCGCGAGCCGAACCCACGCGCGTCCATCGCGAGCGCGAGACGCGTCGCGCGGCGGATCGCCGCGACGAGGAGGCCGACCGCGCGGCGCGGGAACGACGCGATGCGCTGGACGATCGTGCGGTCCGACTCGATGCCACGCGCGCGGCGCGCGAGGGCAAGCGTGTCCCATTCGCGCGAAAACAGCGGGAATAGGCGAAATGCCGCGAGCGCGCCGACGACGAAGCGCGACGGCGCGTGGAGGTGTTCCACCAGCGCGTCGGCCAGCTCCGTGGGATCGACGGTCGCGATGGCCAGGACGCCGGCGAGCGAGATTCCGATCAGACGCAGCGCGATCGCGATCGCTCCCGCTGGCCCCGAGCCGCCGACGACCGCGTTGAAGATGCCCACGCCGGCTGCGCTGATCAGCAGCGGAAGCGCGCGCGACGCGAGCGCGCGTGGCGACAGTCCGAGGAGAGCCGTTGCGGCGACAAGGGCGACGAGCACGACAGCGCTCGTCACGACGTCGACCGTGATGAACAGTCCGAGCATTACGACGAGGCCCGCGGAGATCTTCGCGAGGGGATGAACGCGCGCGAGCGGCGCGCGCGGATCGGGGATGAGCGGCTGCAGCAATCTCATGCGGCGCGGCCTCGACGGAGCGCGAGGGTGCGGTCCGCAAGCGACTCAACCAGATCGGCGTCGTGGGTCGCGAACACGAGCGAGCCGCCGGCATCGCGGTGTGCCGCGAGCAGGTCCACGAGCTCGGCGTAGGTGCGCCGGTCCTGGCCGAACGTGGGCTCGTCCAGGACGACCACCGCGGGCGCCGTCGCGAGCGCTGTCGCAACGGAGAGCCGCCGTTGCTCGCCGCCCGAGAGCGTGAACGGATTCGCGGCCGCGAGATGGGCGAGCCGCATGCGCTCGAGGAGCTCGTGCGCGATGCGCTTCGCGTCCGCATCCGTTCGGCCGGCGCGCCGTGGTCCGACCGCGAGCTCGTCATCAAGGCGGCCGGTCACGAACTGGTGCTCCGGATCCTGGAACACCGTGCCCACGCGCGTCACGAGACGGCGCGCGGGCAGGCGCCACGCGTCATCCGCGCCGAGACGCGCGGTGCCACGGATCGGTCGCAGGAGACCTGCGAGAAGGAGCGCGAGCGTCGACTTGCCCGAGCCGTTCGGGCCGACGAGCGCCACAGCTTCACCCTCAGCGACATCGAGATACGCGCCCTCGAGTGCCCACGCGTCGCTGCCGGGATACCGGTACGCCAGATCCCGCCCGGATGCGACCACCGCGCCGCGGGTCTGACGTGCCGGCTGAGGTGGCCGGTGCGGCGCGAGCCCCGGGACCCACACGCCGAGTGCCGCGAGCCGCGCACCCTCCGCGGCGAACACGCGGGCCGGCGGCCCGTCGGCGATCACCCCCGCGCCCGCAGCGATCACGACGACGCGATCGACGAGGCCGAGCGCTTTTGCGACGTGATGTTCGACGAGGATCATCGTCCGGTCGCGGCTTGTCGTCAGGGAACGTAAGACCTCCTGTACGGCCTGAGCTCCCTCGTGATCGAGATTGGCTTTTGGCTCGTCCAGTAGCAGGAGTCGCGGCTCGAGCGCGATCGCTCCAGCGATCGCGAGGCGCTGCTTCTCGCCGCCGGAGAGCGCGTCGGTGCGGTGGTCAGCCGGGTACGGGAAGGCGACGGCCGCGAGGGCGGCGTGCACCCCTGGCCAGATGCGCTCCGTGGGAACGCAGCGGTTCTCGAGCCCGAACGCGACGTCATCGCCCGCGCGCGCGGCGACGAGCTGCGTCTCCGGATCCTGGAACACGATCGCGGTCTCGTCGCGGGCCATTGCCGGCGCTGTGCCGCGGACCAGGAGCTCGCCTTCGCTGTCACCACCGCCAGATCGATCGAGAAGTCCGGCCAGCGCGAGCAGCAGCGTGCTCTTGCCCGCGCCGGACGCGCCGAGGAGCAGCACGCGCTCGCCCTCCTCGATGCGCAGGTCGAGGCCACGGATCGCCCAGGCCTGGCGTCCGGGGTGACGCCATCCCCAGCCACGCGCCTCGACTGCGGGCACGCTAGACGCGCGTCTGCTGTCGACCTGACGGGAACTGCGCCAGCACTCCGGTCTGCGCGAGGGTCTCCATGAGCCAGACGGAGCCGAGGCCAGCGATGATCACCGCCGAGACGACCATGAACGCGCCGATCACGAGCTGGTCGGCCAGCGTGAGGTCGGGGTAATAGAGCGGCATGTCGTGGACCCACGCTGCGACCGCCGAGAGCGCCGCCGCGAGGCAGGCGGTGCGCAGATCCCAGACGCGATAACGCATCGCCGCGAAGGCGACCTCCGCCGCGAGACCCTGCAAGGCACCGGACGCAAGCGTGTCGAGTCCCCATTGCGACCCGAGGAGCGCGGAAACGCTCGCCGCGACGACCTCGGCGAAGAGGGCCGCGCCGGGCTTGCGCACGACGAGGCCGGCGAGCACGGCGGGGATGAGCCAGACGCCGTACAGGATGTTCTGCGCCGGCGGGACTGCCGCGAACATCGGGCCCGCCGTCGCCCACACGAAGTTCCACGCCCAGAACACGACACCGAATGCCACCGCGATGGCGGCCGTGACGACGATGTCGACGGTCCGCCAGGTGTTGTCAGCTCTCATGAGTTGCCTCCTTTGCGATCTCGATCACGAGCAGGACACCCTGTTCGATGGACACGCGCGCGGGGAGCGTCGCGACGACGTTGGAAAGGCCAAGGGACTTGCCGAAGGGCAGCGTGCCGTCGGCCAGCGGATAGCGCAGACCATGCGTTATCACCCCGCGGACATCGCCGCGGATCGGCACGAGCGTGACGGTGCTCGCCACGGGGCCGCGAAGCGTCAGCGATCCGCCTGAGTGCATGGCGCGAAGCTGCGTCTCGCCATAGATGGCGCGCAGTCCGAGCGCGCGGTACGCGGGATCCGCGAGCAGCGTGACGTTGACCAGCGCGTGATCGACGCGCTCGCCGCCGAGGATGCCGAGCAGGACGATGTCGTCTGCGCGGCTCTCGATCGCGTACCGCATCGCGAGCTCGAGGTCGGACGCGTCCTTTGCGACCGGAAAGCGGATGACCTTCGCGCCGCGTCGCTCCAGCGCCACGGCGCGCTCGTCTCCGAGCGAATCGAGATCGCCAACGACGAGGTGGGGGACGATGCCCCAGCGCTCCAGCGCGAGGGCGCCGCCGTCCGCCGCGATGACAAGCTGCGCGCCTGCAGCCAGCTCGCGATCGGCGGGCGCGACGTCACCGTGCGCGACCACGACGGCCCTCACGGCCACACGCCAGGCAGAAAAAAGCGGCGCATCTGAGCGCCGCAGGGATCCATATGACTCTCTCGACTCCCTACGCTGATATGACTCAGATCAGGTTCAGGGGTCTGCGTTCGACCGCACTCTCAGCGCCCCACTGCCGGGCGCTCCCCCGTCGTATTCAATTGTTATTCGGATAGTACGCCGCGAGGCCGCCTTTTGGCGGCCTCGCGATCGATGCAGATGAGGGCCTGGTCCTAAGCGGCCTTCTCGATCTCGTGCGGCATGGCGACCGGTGTGCGAGTGCTCGGGGCCACGAGCCAGACGAGGACGAGGGCGGCGAAGCTGACGAACGCGAGGATCTCCATTGCTTCCTCCTTACACCTGGTAGGCCGCTTCGCGGTGTTGGGACGCGTCCAGACCGAGGACCTCTTCGTTCTCCGGGACGCGGAGTCCGACGAAGACGTTGATCACCTTGAGGATCACGAAGGTCATCACCGCGGAATACGTGACCGAGGCGAGGACCGCGATGGCCTGGATGCCGAGCTGCGAGAAGTTGCCGAACGCGGCGCCGTCGACCGCGGCGGAGTTCACCGCGACGGTGGCGAAGATGCCCGTCGCGAGCGCGCCCCAGATGCCGCCGATGCCGTGGACGCCGAACACGTCGAGCGCGTCGTCCACACGCAGTCGCTTCGTCAGCTGGATGCCCACGTAGCAGAAGATGCCCGCGCCCAGTCCGATGACGATCGAGGCGGACGCGTCGACGTATCCGGATGCGGGCGTGATCGCGACGAGACCGGCCACCGCGCCCGCCGCGGCGCCGAGGACGCTCGGAGCGCCTTTGTGCAGCCACGACACGGTCATCCAGGTCAGCGCTCCCATCGCCGCCGCCGTGTTCGTGACGACGAACGCGTTCGCGGCGAGACCGCCGGAGGTCAGCGCGCTGCCGGCGTTGAAGCCGAACCATCCGAACCAAAGAAGCGATGCGCCGAGCACGGTCATGGTGGCGTCGTGCGGCTCGAGCGCGTCACGGCCGTAGCCGTAGCGCTTGCCGAGGACCAGCGCGGCGACGAGCGCCGAGACGCCGCTGGTGATGTGAACGACGGTGCCACCCGCGAAGTCGAGCGTGCCGAGCATCCGGAGCCAGCCACCGGTCCCCCACACCCAGTGCGCCACTGGGTCGTACACGAGCGTCGCCCACAACAGCGTGAAGATCACGAAGGCCTTGAAGCGCTTGCGCTCCGCGAACGCGCCGGTGATGAGCGCGGGTGTGAT
>JANMWW010000390.1:0-4713 GCA_031394155.1 Chloroflexota bacterium
TGATCTCGCGGATCTCGACGCGATTCACCTTCACGCCCCAGCGGTGGGTCTCCTCGTCGAGCTTCACGCGCAGCACTTCGTTCATCTGCTCGCGCTTTGCGAAGCAATCGTCGAGCGCCAGATCACCGATCACCGCGCGCAAGGTGGTCGACGCGATCTGCTGGACCTGCTGACGGAAGTTCGTGACCTTGATGACCGAGTCGGCCGGCTCCACGACCTGCTGGAAGATCAGGAAGTCGATCGAGATCGTCGCGTTGTCCTTCGTGATGCAGGTCTGCTGCGGGATCTCGACGCTGAACTCACGAAGGTCAACAGTGACCGAGCTCTGGATCGGCGGCGGCAGCAGGAGCACGAGCCCCGGGCCCTTCGCAGCCTGGAATCGTCCGAGGAAAAAGACCACCAGCCGCTGATATTCCGGGACGATGTGGATGATCGAGCGAAGCACCAGGATGACGACGATCGCGAGGAAGATCGCGATGAGTGCACCAAGATCCATTAGGAAACCGCCCTTCTCTCTGTGCCTTGCGGCACGGGTTCGACGATAAGACTCACGCCATCGACTCGTATCACGCGGAGTAGGCCGCCCTTCGCGATAGGTCCGCCCTCGCTCACCACGGTCCACTCGTCCGCCGCGACCCGCGCTATGCCAGTCGGACCGACATCGGTCTTCGCGAAACCCACCGCCCCGATGAGCGCCTCAGCGCCGCTCACCACGGGCAGGTGCTGAGCGGTGAAGGCGAGACGCGCGACCAGGAAAAAGAACAGCCCGGTGACGCCGACGACGGTCGCGATGACGAGTGGCTCGACCGTGAAGCGAACACCCGGGAAGGTCGGACGAAGCGGCGGGAAAAGGATGATCGTCCCGATGAGCAACGCGGCGACGCCGCCGGCCGTGAGCAGTCCGTGACTGGTCAGCTTGATCTCGGCGATGAACAACATCATCGCGAACACCATCAGTGCGATGCCGGCGCCGTTCGCGTCAAGGGTGCCGAACGCGAAGAGCGCGAGTAGCACCGAGATGACGCCGATGATCCCGGGGAACAGCAGGCTCGGGTTGGAGAGCTCGAAGATGATGCCGTAGGTCCCGATCGTGAAGAGCAGCACCGCGACCTGTGGATCGACGATGAAATGCAGGATCCCCTCGAACGGATTCGGGCCCGCGTCCTCGACCGCCGCAGCGCGCGTGGCCAGCGTCACGGCCCCCGCCGCGGTCGTGACCTTGCGGCCGTCGATCTTCGCCAGTAGATCGGGCACGTCGTTCGCGATGAGATCGGCGACGCCGATGCGGACCGCCTCGTCCGCCCCGATGCTCACGCTCTTGCGAACGGCATCCTCGGCCCATTGCTCGTTGCGCCCACGCGCCTTCGCGATGTTCACGATGTGCGCGACCGCGTCGTTCTCCGCCTTGAGGCGCAGGTCTCCCTGGATGTCTCCGCCCGACGAATCGACCGGGTGCGCCGCCCCGATATTGGTCGACGGCGCCATCGCCGCGACGTGCGCGGCCATGGTGATAAATGTGCCCGCGGAGGCGGCACGCGCGCCCTGCGGTGCGACGAAGACCACGACTGGAACGCGCGACGAGAGGAATCGGCCTGTGATCCGGTACGTCGAGTCGATCAGCCCGCCGGGTGTGTTCATGACGAACACGACCGCGGCGACGCCGCGCTGCTCTCCTTGGTCGATGAGGCGCTGCACGTAGCGGTCGGTGATCGGATTGATCGCGCCCTCGATGTTGCCGACGAGCACGGTGTTCGCATCGGCGCCCGTGGCGACCATGCCGAGAAGGCCCAGCGCCAGCGCGACCAGTGAGACCAGCCGCACGATGACGCGCACTCATCGAGCATAGACCCGCGCCTGGATAGGGTCGGGCTACGCGGCGTTCACGATCCGAACACGCACGGGGATCCGTCCGCGCTCGACGTACCAGTCCCCCACCCACTCGTTGCCGTACTTTCTCCGCCAAAGACCGATCAGGTGACGGAGTCCTTGCTCGTCCGCCGAACTCGGCCGGTCCTTACTCACCACTCGTTCGTACCTGCCCTCTAACTCGCGACCCTCGAACCGCACGCGACAACGCGGATCCCCGAGCAGGTTGCGGTACCAGTCGGCGTCGCTATCGGTCCGCATCCAAAGCGTGCCGTCCTCGTACGCCGACCAGAGCTTGACGGCATGCGGCCGGCCGGTGCGCCGGCCCGTCGTCACGAGTTCGATCTCCTCCGCTGCGCGGAGGGCCGCCTCCTCCTCGGGCGTCACCTTGCGAGCGACCGGTACGTCATGAGGCGATCGCTCCACGCAGATGGCGCGCGAGGATCTCGAGGGCCGCTGTTTGGTGCTCGAGGTACGCGGGCGTCCAGCCGTGCCCGCCCGGGATCGTCTCGACGGCAGAGGTCGGCGCGAGCTCGCGAACGGCCGCGACGGTGCGCGGTGCGTCGACGAACGCGTCGTGCTCTGCGATAAGAACGCCCACCGGCACGCGTGCATCGGCGAGCGCGGCCGATCGATCGACGCGGAGCAGCTCTTCGGCGAGCTCGCGTCCCGCGCGCACGTCGGCGCCGAGCAGGTCCGACTGATCGTGCGCGAGCTGCTCGACCGAGACCTCGGCGGCGTTCGCGAAGATGCGCCGGTGCAACGTCGCCAGCGCGGTGTTGCGCCGAAGCGGCCCGAACAGCGCACCGACGGGCGAAGACAGCGCGGTCAACTGTGCGCGCACGAGCGGGCGAATGAGACCCGGACGCAGGAATGGCGTGTGAAGGAGCAGCCCGCTGACGCGTTCGGGCGCGTCCGCCGCGAGCGCGAGCGCGATCGCTGTGCCTGAACAGAGCCCGCCGGCGACGGCCCGATCGACGCCCATCGAGTCGAGGAGCTCGCGCCCGAAGCGCGCGTAGGCGCGAGCGGTGTGGCGCTCTGCAAGCGGCGGGAGGCCACTGCACCCGGGCAGGTCCGCGACGATCACGCGAAAGTGCGGCGCAAGCGCCGGCAGCCAGCGCAGGACGTTGTGCTTCGAGCCATTCCAGCCGTGAAACACCAAGAGCGCCGGACCGGTCCCTTCGTCCAGGAGCTGACCGATACGCTCAGCGGCCACGGCGCACCATTACGCGGGCATGGAGTGGCTTCGGGCCGACGACTACTGGCTCGCGCGACTCTTGTTCCAGCGCGCGCTCGCGGCGATCTACTTCATCGCCTTTCTCGTCGCGCTTCATCAGTTCAGGCCACTCCTTGGCGAACGTGGCTTACTGCCGGTCCCGAATTTCACGTCGCAGATCCGTTTCTGGGATGCGCCCAGCATCTTCCACTGGCGGTACTCGGACCGGATGCTCGTCGCTGTGGCGTGGACCGGTCTCATCCTTGCCGCCGCGGCGGTGCTCGGTGTCACGGATCTCCTTCCCGCGCCGGTGGCGCTGCTCGCGTGGTTCACGCTCTGGGCGTTGTACTTGTCGATCGTCAACGTCGGTCAGACCTTCTACGGCTTTGGCTGGGAGAGCCTGCTGTGCGAGACCGGGTTCCTGGCGATCTTCCTCGGTAACGCACAGGTTGCCTCGCCGATCACGCTCGTTTTCCTCGTGCGGTGGCTGCTGTTCCGGGTCGAGTTCGGCGCTGGGCTCATCAAGATGCGCGGGGATCGATGCTGGCGCGATCTCACGTGCCTGTATTACCACCACGAGACGCAGCCGATGCCAAACCCGCTTTCGTGGTACTTCCACCATCTGCCGAAGCGCTTTCACCGCATCGAGGTCTTGGGCAACCACTTCGCGCAGCTCGTGGCGCCGGTGTTCCTCTTCGCGCCGCAACCCGTCGCGAGCGTCGCGGGCCTGATCGTGTTCGGCACGCAGGGTTGGCTCGTGCTCTCGGGCAACTTCGCGTGGCTGAACGTGGTCACGATGGCTCTCGCGATCCTCAGCCTCGACAACGCGACACTCGGCCTCGTTGGAATGCGCGTTCCCGAGCGTGCGCAGGCGCTCGCAGGCTACGCCGAGGGCATCCCGTTGTGGTTCGGCGCGCTCGTCCTCGCCGTGACTTTGCTCATCGTCTTCCTCTCCTATCTTCCGGCGCGCAATCTCCTCTCGCGCCGCCAGCTCCTGAACTACTCATTCGACCCGTTCCACATCGTCGGCGCGTACGGCGCGTTCGGCAGCGTCACGAAGGAGCGCGATGAGGTGATCGTCGAAGGCACGACCGACGAGGCGATCACCGCGGGGACGGTGTGGCGCGAGTACGAGTTCAAGGGGAAGCCGGGTGACCTGCGCCGGCGCCCGACGCAGGTCGCGCCCTACCACCTGCGGCTCGACTGGCTCATGTGGTTCGCCGCGATGTCGTCGCCGATGGACCACGAGTGGTTCGTGCCGTTCGTCCTCAAGCTGCTGCAGGCGGATCGGCCGACCCTCCGGCTGTTGCGGATCGACCCCTTCGCCGGCCAGGCACCGCGATACGTGCGCGCGCGCCTCTATCGCTACCACTTCACCACGCCGGCCGAGCGCCGCGAGGACGGCACGTGGTGGAGGCGGGAACTCGTCGGCGACTATTTGCGGCCGGTCTCACTCCGCCGCGCCATCTAGTGCCACTGCACCCGGCCCTCTTTGTCCTGCGGCGAGTCGACATCGCTGTCGTCGACCAGAATCACGAACTTCCCGCCCCAGTGCGGGACCGGATACGCGCCATCGTTGCGGTCGATCGCGAGCAATGATCCGTCGGGCATCCGGATCGGACTCGCGTACG
>JANMWW010000394.1:0-2443 GCA_031394155.1 Chloroflexota bacterium
CGTCCCCGAGGGCCTCAAGGACAAGCAGATCTTCGCGCTGGACATCGGCTCGCTGCTTGCCGGCGCGAAATACCGGGGAGAGTTCGAGGAGCGCCTGAAGGCGGTGCTGAAGGAGATCGCTTCCTCGGACGGCCGGATCATCCTGTTCATCGACGAGCTGCACACCGTCGTCGGCGCGGGCGCGGCCGAGGGTGCGGTGGACGCGGCGAACATGCTGAAGCCGATGCTCGCCCGCGGCGAGCTCCACACCATCGGCGCGACGACGCTCGATGAGTACCGCAAGCACATCGAGAAGGACGCGGCGCTGGAACGGCGCTTCCAGCCGGTCTATGTCGGCGAGCCGTCGGTCGAGGACACGATCTCGATCCTCCGCGGCCTGCGCGAGCGCTACGAGATCCATCATGGCGTTCACATCATGGATAGCGCGCTCGTCGCCGCCGCGACGCTGTCGTCGCGCTACATCACCGATCGGTTCCTGCCGGACAAGGCCATCGACCTCGTCGACGAGGCCGGGTCGAAGCTTCGCATGGAGATCGACTCGATGCCGGCTGAGCTGGACGAGGTGGAGCGCGCGATCTCGCGTCTCGAGATCGAGCGTGAGGCATTGAAGAAGGAATCCGATGCTGCGAGCAAGCAGCGCCTTCAGAAGCTGGAGAAGGAGCTCGCGGACCTGAAGGAATCCTCCGAGGGGCTGCGCGCGCAGTGGAAGCAGGAGAAGGCCGCCATCGCCGAGATCCGCGAGAAGAAGGGCAAGCTCGAGGAGATCCGCACGCAGATCGAGCGCGCCGAGCGCGCTGCCGACTACGCGAAGGCGGCCGAGCTCAAGTACGGCGTCCTGGCGCAGGTCGAGCGGGACGTCGCGGCTGCGGAGAAGAAGCTCGCACAGCTTCAATCCACGGGCCAGAAGATGCTCACCGAAGAGGTCACCCCCGAGGACATCGCCGAGGTCGTCGCGAAGTGGACAGGCATCCCGGTGACGAAGCTCCTCGAGGGCGAGGTCAGCAAGCTGCTGAAGATGGAGGAGAACCTCCACAAGCGCATCGTCGGCCAGGACGAGGCGGTCACGGCGGTCGCGAACGCCGTGCGTCGCGCCCGCGCGGGCATGCAGGATCCGAATCGGCCACTCGGCTCGTTCCTGTTCCTCGGCCCGACCGGCGTCGGCAAGACGCTGCTCGCGAAAGCGCTCGCGGAGTTCCTCTTCGACGACGAGAAGGCCATGGTGCGCATCGACATGACCGAGTACATGGAGAAGCACACCGTGTCGCGTCTTGTCGGCGCGCCTCCTGGCTACATCGGCTTCGAGGAAGGCGGTCAGCTCACCGAGGCCGTGCGTCGCCGTCCGTTCGCGGTGCTTCTGCTCGACGAGATCGAGAAGGCGCACCCCGATGTCTTCAACATCCTGCTGCAGGTGCTCGACGACGGACGCCTGACCGACGGCCAAGGCCGAACGGTCTCCTTCAAGAACGTCGTGATCATCATGACGAGCAATGTCGGCTCGACGTTCATCACCGAGCTCACCGATCAGCCCGAGCTCATGCGCAAGCGCGTCATGGATGCTCTGCGCGGCCAGTTCCGCCCTGAGCTGCTGAATCGCATCGACGAGATCGTCATCTTCCACAACCTCGCGACGCAACAGCTCAAGGAGATCGTCGAGAAGGAGACCCTGACGCTCGCAAAGCGCCTTCTCGAGCGGAAGATCACGCTCGAGCTGACCGAGAACGCCAAGGCGATCATCGCGACGGAAGGTTTCGACCCGGCGTACGGCGCGCGGCCGATCCGTCGCACGATCCAGAAGCTCGTGCTCGATCCGCTCGCGCAGAAGGTGCTCACCGGCGAGTTCAAGGAGGGCGACACGGTCGTCGTCGACGCGGACGACGGGAAGATCGTGTTCTGGTCCGAGCAGTACGCGCAGGAGCGCGCCGACAAGAACGAGAACGGAAAGACGCCGGCCGGCACCGCTCGGCGGTCCAACTAGCCCGATCGGGCTAGGCCGATAGGCCTACTGGCTGTTCGACGGTACTGGGCCTCTGGACTGTGGAGGCGCTTGTCTGCTCGCTAGCCTGAACGCATGTTCAACAAACGTAGCGTCCTCATCTCTGCTCTCATCTTCTCGTTCTTCGCGGGCTCAGGCGTGGCGTATGGCGTCCGAGGCTTCGTCAACACCGACAAAGCCACGGTCGCTGTCTGCATCAATCGGGCGAATGGCGACATGCGCGCGGTCGCGGCCGGCGACTCGTGCAAGTCACAGGAAGAACTCGTGCTCTTGCCGGTCGGAAGAGGCGCAACAGGCGCAACGGGCGCAACGGGCGCAACGGGCGCGCCCGGTCCCACCGGCGCGACGGGACCAACGGGCGCACAAGGTCTTACGGGGCTGACCGGTACGACTGGTCCTGCGGGCCAGGACGGCGCCACGGGCGCTCGGGGTGATCCCGGCGCGCGCGGC
>JANMWW010000079.1:0-4731 GCA_031394155.1 Chloroflexota bacterium
GCTGGGTCGCGGCGTCGTAGTAGCAGGTCGGGTCGGTCACGAACTGGGCGCGAGCGCCATTCGACCGGTTGATCGCCGGCGCGTAGCCGTAGAACGAGTTGAGATCCACGGCGTGGTTCACGTTCGTGGGGAACCCGGCGACGACGTTCGTGCTGGTGTTGTCAGGGAGAACGGATTTGCCCGACGTGTCGAAGACGTTCACGACGTCGTTCACCGCCTCCACGATGTACCCGTTGCCGACGCAGAGTCCCTGGTCCGGCGGCTCGACCGTGAACTGGTTCCCGCGGCGCGCGTAGCGCTGCTGGAACAGATTCAGACCCTGGAAGCTCGTGCCGAGCTGCGGGTCCGACTTGGCCTTCTTCGCCGTGGCGGTGACGATCGCGCTGCCGCTGCCGCGCGACAGTGAGCGGTCAATGGTCCCGTTGAATGCGTCCGGGCTGGCCTCGTTCTCGATCGTCGGGAATTCGAATCCGCTCGTCGCGTCGCCCGCAGGCGCGTCGGCCGTGCTCAGCGAACCGGAACCGGCGAGCGCGATCTGCCGTGTGACGCCAGAACCCGCGAGGGCCTGCGTCGAGCCTGATGCCGCAATGAGAGAGACGAGTAATGCGAGGGCGCTGACATGCGCAGTGAGTCTTGCCAACAATGTGTCTTCCCTCCTACGTGTTGACCGCAGACGCAGAGGGTGCCCCGAGCGACAACCCGACTCCCCCAACCCCGTGCGGACCGTTGCGAACCTAACAAGCCGCAGGTCGTTGTCAAGCGCCGCGTCGGTGCCGAGAGTGCGCCCGCTTGTTGTGATGTGCGCCCGTTGAGATGGGATGAGACGTTGAGCGCAACGACCGATGTAAAACGAGCGCGGGCTGGCGCCCTAGTCGCGGCCGGGCGGAGGCGATGCGACGGGCAGCCCCGGCTCCGGAGCGATCGCGTGAACATCATGGCTCGGATCAGCGGTCGTCGGCGGCGCGGCCGGAGCGGTCGGTCGTGGCGCAGACGTCGCCAGCGGCTGCGCGGTCGCCGGCGGCTGTGTTGACGCCGGCCCAGGCACGACGGTCTGGGGCCCTGCTTGGGCGGGCTTGGGGGACGTCGCGTCAGCGGGGCTCTGCGGCTGAACAGGCATCGAGGTCGCCTCGACGGTCGGCACGGCGGGAACTGCCGTCGCAGTTGGCGCGCTGGGGTCGGCGGTTTCCGAGGCCACAAGCGCCGCCTGAATAGCCGCGCCGCTGGCGACGATCACCAGCAGGACAGCGATTGCCACTACGAAACGCCCGATCAACGGGGCACGCTGGCTTCGGTTGAACATCTCACTAAGTTAAACGCAGGATCACTGGTTTAGTCAGGGCGAACCCCGGGTCCGTTTGCGAACGGCCGCAGCCACGCTCGAATGCTCGGGAAACCCGCCTTCACGCTTCATGGAGTGCACCAGATCCCCGTCGACCGAAACGTCGAACGTGCCCGACTCCCACGGGATCAGCTCGATGCTGGAGAGCTGCTGGCCGAATTCGTACATCAGCGCCTTGGTGAGCTCGAGCGTTTGCGGTTCGTAGCCGCACTCGGCGCAATACGTGATGGTGACCTTGACCGGGCTCATCGCACCGGCAGGGCCGCAGCCAGTTCCCGCAGTTCGCGCTGCACTTCAGCGTTCGCGAAAGCGGTCGTGTCGTCGCGCATCTTCTGCAGCTGCGCCTGAAGACGGATGCGGACGTCCTCGGGAAGCTGATCGATCGCCCCGTCGGGCGGGCCGTAGGCCGGATCCTTCGCGAAGATCTCCTTGCGCTTCTTGGCGCGCAATTCGCTGACCGACGCGGGTCGCTCGATCCAGTGCCCGATCTCGCGGAAGTCGTCATCGAAGAAGGCGAACACCGGGATCGACTGGTACTTGCCGTGGTTGAGCCAGCGCTCGATGAGATCCGGGTTCTGGTCGCGGTAGAAGATGCGCACCTTCAGCTTTGGCGCCGCCTGGGCCAAGCGACCGAGCACGGGAAGGTTCGCGATGACGTCGCCGCACCAGTCTTCGGCCAACACGACGACGTTCAGCGGCTTCGGCAGCGAACCGAAGTAGCGGGTGGCCTGAGAATCGAGCACCACCTTGCGCTCGTTTTCCTCGACGCGGTCGCGGTTCCTGCTCATCGCCGCCTTGTAGGCGTCGTAGGTCAGTCCGGTGTCGAAGCGCTCACGCGTCATCGTCATAGGGATCCTCCTGTGCTCTCTTCCGTGAACATTCGCAGCGCATCGGGTGTTCCCACCAGCGGGACGAGATCGCCGATGCGCTCGATGACCGCGTCCGGACGCGGTCCCTCGTATAGATCATCAGCGTACTTCCCCTGCAGCACATGCACCGTGCGCACACGTTCGAGCCAGTGCAGCTTGATGCGGGCGAGGATCGCGGCCTTGTCGTCGACGGCCACATACCGGTCGGCCGGGAAGAGCCTCGCGACGTCGGCGAGGTGCTCCTCTTTGTGCTGGAAGACGAGCACGTTGCCGCGCACCGCCTGGTCGACGCCGGCCCGCGCGATCTTCAGTGGCTGGAACACCGGGTCACCATCCGACAGGATGACCGGCGTGCCCACGCGCCAGAGCGCCTCGAGCACGTGAAGCGTCTCGGGGAACCGGACCTCGCCGTACGGAAAATCGAGGACGGCCCGGTCGAGTGCGCCGGCCGATGGATCGCCGATGCGCTCGTGGAAACGCGACAGCGTCTGCAGCGAATCGACGAATCCCAGATCGTTTCTGACCTCTTCGTAGATCTGCCAGTAGGTCCGAGCAGCCTCGGGGCCGACGATCCGCGTGATCGCATCGTCCAGCCGCTGTCTCACCTGGTCGTTGTCGATGAGCGTGTTGTCGACGTCGAGGAGGAACACCACGGCCATTTCGGCGAACATAGCACCGTGACCCAGGTACGCGAGACGCTCACCTACCGTGCTGCCACGCTCGATGACACCGTCTTCGCCGCCGACCTCGCGACGGCGCTCCGGCCCGACGAGCCGGAGGACCCGGCGTCGTGGCGCCATTGGTGGGCGAGCGGCGATCCTGAATGGACGATCGAACGGTTCATCATCGAGCGCGACGGCCGTCCGGTGGGTTTCGCGCATCACCATCACGCTCCCTGGTCGAAGCTCCCGAAGAAGTACGGTCGCATCGGCGCGGACCTCATGCCAGATCATCGGACCGAGGATTCTTGGGCTGAGGCATATGCGTTCATCGAAGGCCGTTCACTCCGCAGCAGCACAGAGATCTTCTCCACCTACGTGCGCGAAGATGACGAACGCCTGATGCGCTGGCTCACGGAGCGTGGCTACACGGTCGAACGAGGCAGCAAGGCCTGGGAGCTCGATCTGGTCGCGCGCCGGGCCGCGATCGAGGCGATGGCGCTGAAGTCGCGCGCGAAGATGCGGGAGTCGGGGATCGTCATCCAGACCATCGACAAGGACAATGACCCCGACAAGTTCCACAAGATCCACGAAATGAGCGAAGAAGCGGCGTCCGACGTGCCCACGACCATCCCGCACGTGCGCGAGCCCTTCGAGCAGTTCATGAAGTGGTTCGACTCGCCGTCCGTGCGCCTCGATCGGATGTGGATCGCGCGCGTAGGCGACGACATCGTCGGCATCTCGGTGCTCGCGTACCCGCCGACGCGCGGGAACGTGTGGACCGACTGGACGGCCACGGCGCGCAACGTGCGCGGTCGCGGAGTCGCCCGCGCGCTCAAGCTCGAAACGGTCATGCAGGCGATCGCGCTCGGCACGAAGCGTGTTCGCACCGAGAACGATGGCGCGAACGCCCCGATCCTCCACCTGAACGAGGAGATGGGCTACACGCGCATCCCCGGCTGGGTGCAGCTTCTCAAGGACGTCGCGGCCGGCTGAACAGCCGCGGCATCGGCCGAGGCGAACTTTCGTACTTCCTCGCCCGGCGAAGGTGGCGCATGATGTCCGCGATTCACGCGGGGAGGGCTGCCATGACGATCGAAACGACCTCTGCGCCGACGACACGCACCACTGACTGGATCGGCACTACCAAGACGCTCTCGGAGGACTTCGCAAAGAGAGCCGGGGCGCATGACGCCGATGACAGCTTCGTCGCGGAGAACTACGCCGCCATGAAGGAGGCGAAGATCTTCTCGGCGCCGGTCCCTGCGGAGCTCGGCGGCGGGGGCGCCACCTACGCGGAACACGCCGCGATGATCCGCACGCTCGGGCGTGCCTGCGGATCGACCGCGCTCGCGTACTCCATGCACTCGCACCTGCTTCAGGCCACGGTCTGGCGACACCGGCACAACGCCACGCCGCCGGCCGAGCCACTGCTCCGGCGCATCGCGAAGGAGGAGCTCGTGCTCGTGTCGAGCGGCGGCTCCGACTGGCTCGAAGGCTCCGGCACGCTGACAAAGCAGGAGGACGGCAACTATCGCTTCAGCGCGCGAAAGATCTTCGGCAGCGGAAGCCCCTCCGGCGATCTGCTGCTGACGACGGGCGTCTACGACGATCCGCAGAACGGACCGACCGTCTTCCACTTCGGCGTGAGCATGAAAGACCCGGGCGTGAAAGTGCAGGACAACTGGCGCACGCTGGGAATGCGAGGCACCGGATCCCACGACATCACGATCGAGAACGTCGCCGTGGCCGACGCTGGAGTGAGCGTGCGTCGACCGAAGGGGACCTGGCATCGCTTCTTCGACGTCATCAGCCCGGCGATGATGCCGTACCTGCCGAAGGTGGGGACGCTGGGATTCGTGGC
>JANMWW010000086.1:0-2522 GCA_031394155.1 Chloroflexota bacterium
GGTCGCGCGATCAAGAAACAGGTGCTCGAGCTCGGCGGCTCGGATCCGTTCATCGTCCTGAAGGATGCCGATATCGCCGCCGCGGCGACCGTCGCGACGCGCGCGCGGAACCAGAACAACGGACAGTCGTGCATCGCCGCCAAGCGGTTCATCGTCGAGCGTGACGTCCTCGATGAATTCCAGGAGCGCTTCAGCACGCAGGTCGCGGCGCTGCGAATCGGCGACCCGCTCGACGCGGCGACGCAGATCGGTCCTCTCGCCCGGGCGGACCTGCGCGACGCACTCGAGCGCCAGGTGACGGCCTCGGTACGCGCGGGCGCGAAGGTGCTGACCGGCGGCGAGCGCTGGGGCGAGCGCGGTTACTACTACCGGCCGACGGTGCTCGCGGGTGTGCGGCCGGGCATGCCGGCCTTCGATGAAGAGACGTTCGGACCGGTCGCGGCGATCACCAGTGTCTCCGACGCCGATGAAGCCGTCGCACTCGCCAATCGATCGGAGTACGGGCTCGGCGCGAACCTCTGGACGCGCGACGACGCCGCTGGCGAGAAGCTCGCTCGGCGCATCGAGTCAGGTCAGGTGTTCATCAACGGCATGGTGGCGTCCGATCCGCGGCTGCCGTTCGGCGGCACGAAGCACAGCGGATACGGTCGTGAGCTCTCAGCGTTCGGCATCCGCGAGTTCACCAACATCAAGACCATCTGGGTCGGTCCTGCGGAGACACCGGTGCCCGTATCGCAGTCAGAGTAGCCATGAACGCTGCCGAGCTTCTGGTCCGCTGCCTCGAGAACGAGGGCGTGCGCTATGTGTTCGGAATGCCAGGTGAGGAGACGCTCGCGCTGAACGCGGCGCTCGAGGACAGCACGCAGATCCAGTTCGTGCTCACGCGCCACGAGCAGGCGGCCGCGTTCATGGCCGACGTCTACGGGCGGCTCTCGTCATGGCCCGGCGTGTGCCTCGCGACGCTGGGCCCCGGTGCGACGAACCTGCTCACTGGCGTGGCCGACGCGCAGCTCGATCGCTCGCCGCTCGTCGCCATCACGGGTCAGGCCGGTCTCGAGCGCGTGCACAAGGAGTCGCACCAGTACATCGACATCGTGGGTATGTTCAAGCCGGTCACGAAGTGGTCGACGCGCATCACCGTCGCGGACACCGTGCCCGAGGTCGTGCGCAAGGCATTCCGCATCGCGCGGATCGAGAAGCCCGGCGCCACGCACATCGAGCTTCCGGAGGACGTGGCCGGGGAGAAGACCGACGCCCAGCCGCTCGAGGTGCGTCGCACGTCTTACCCGAAGGCGCAGGACGAGGCGATCGCGAAGGCGGTCGATCTCATCGACGCTGCGAAGGCGCCCCTCATCCTCGCCGGCAACGGCGTGGCGCGACGCTATGCCGCGGGCAACCCGAGCGTCGAGGCGCTTCGTAGATTCGTCGAGCGTTCCCGCATCCCTGCGACTTGGACGTACATGGCCAAGGGAGTCATCGACCCGAACAGCGACTACGCGCTCGGGCCGGTCGGTCTGCAGCGTCCGGGCGCCGAGCTCGCGAATGTGCCCGAGCTCGCGAAGGCGGACCTCGTGATCGCGATCGGGTACGACCTGGTGGAGTGGGCACCGGTGCTCTGGAATCCGAAGTCGGACAAGGCCGTGATCCACCTCGACAGCAGCGCCGCTGAACTCGACGGCCACTACCAGCCGTCGGTCGAGCTCGTCGGCGAGCTCGATGAGTCGCTCACCGCACTGACCGCTGCGGTGAAGCCGCGAGCCGAGCGCGCGCGTCGCCAGCGCCGCCCGGTCGCGACACTGTCCAGCGGCGACGGGGCTCCACCACCGCGGGCGGTCGTTGCTGCGCTACGCGAGGTCCTCGGTCCGGAGGACGTGGTCATCTCCGATGTCGGCGCGCACAAGGTCTGGCTGTCGCGGCACTTCGCGACGAGCATCCCGAACACGGTCGTCATCTCGAACGGTCTGGCGTCGATGGGTATCGCGCTCCCGGGCGCGATCGCGGCGAAGCTCGTCCGGCCAGACCGTCGCGTCGTCGCCTTCACCGGCGACGGTGGCTTTCTGATGAACGTCCAGGAACTCGAGACGGCCAAGAGGCTCAATGCCGCGATCGTGGTGGTCGTCCTGGTGGATGGCCGCCTCGGCGTGATCGAAGTGAACGAACGCCGTCTGTTCGGGCGCACATTCGGAACGTCATTCGGGAATCCCGATTTCGTGCTGCTGGCGCGAGCCTTCGGCATCGCTGGTTTCGCGGTGAGCGGCACCGCCGACCTCGTGCCCACGCTTCGACGCGCGTTCGACCTGAACGAGCCCGCGGTCGTCGCCGTACCGTGGGACCACATCGCGAACGATCAGATCGCGGACGCGATCCGCGACTGACGAGCACGTGAGGGAGGGACTGGTGAGAACGACGCTCCGCGTCAACGGCGCTCCGCATGAGATCGAGGTACCGCGCCGGACGACGCTGTTGACGGCGCTGCGCGAGGACCTCGGTCTCACTGGCACGCGGTATGGCTGCGGGAGCGG
>JANMWW010000145.1:0-4726 GCA_031394155.1 Chloroflexota bacterium
CGCGACCGCGAAGCTGGCGATCGTGCGGTTCCACGGGCGTAACGCCGAGAACTGGAAGAAGCCCGGACTCACGGCGGCCGAGCGATTCGACTACTCATACAAGCTGCCCGAATTGAAGGAGTGGCTGCCGAAGATCCGCAAGCTCGAGGAGGAAGCCGAAGCGGTGCATCTTTTGATGAATAACTGTTACGGCGACAAGGCCGTGCGCAACGCGGAGGATCTCGCGACGTTGCTCGCGAAGAAATCGTGAGGCATCGGTGGTGGCTGGCAGCAGCCCTTGTACTCGTGGTCGCGTGCGCGCCTGATCCTTTGCCAGGCTATCGAGCCGCGACGGTGGACGAGCGCGCGAGCATCTTGGCGACTGTCTCCGAGTACTACGACATCTGGAATCGCGCGATGGTGACGGGCGACATCGCCTCGCTTTACGTCCGCCATCCGAAGCTTGCGCAGGGCGCGGTGCAACGGCGAGGGATCAACAACGAGGGCTTCACCACGCGACTGCCGTCGATCACCGACCACCTGATCAAAGACTCGCGTGTCGACATCGAGTCCTACGAGCCGTTCCGCGCGTTCGTGAAGGGGGACAGTGCGGTCGCGTATTCGCACGGCGTTTTCACGTGGACATACGCGAATGGATCACCGTCGGGAGGCGAGCTCCTCGTCCGCTTCGACATGACACGTGCCGCGGGTGCCTGGTCCATCGACCAGACAGACGAGTGGGTCCTCGGCGAAGGAACGCCGCCGCCAACGCCCCGGTAGCATCGCGTCATGCCTCGCCCGCTGTCTGATTTCCAGCCTCGGGAGCGTCTCGCCGGCGTGCCCCACACCACGCGTCGCTTCGCCTGCCGCTCGGCGATCGCGCTCGCGC
This sequence comes from Chloroflexota bacterium, assembly GCA_031394155.1. Lineage (GTDB taxonomy): Bacteria > Chloroflexota > Limnocylindria > P2-11E > P2-11E > CF-39. Next base: position 869 of record JANMWW010000145.1, read on the forward strand.
CGGATGGCCTGTCGCTCGCGGTCACATCCGACCAGGGCGGCGGTACCTACGAGGCGTGGACGTTGCCGCCGACGGGTGGCACACCGCGCCGCGCGATGACCATCGAGGATCACGCGGTGCGCAGCCTCTGCTGGAGCCCGAGCGGCGAGCTTCTCGCGGCCGCGGACAAGGGTGGCACCGAGCTGCATCAGCTCTACGTTCGCCAGCCGGACGGACCGCAGATGCCGATGTCCGTGGATCCCGCTGGCAAGGTGCAGCGCTTGCTGTCCTGGAACGCGGCCTCACCCGACGGCACGCGGGTCGCGTTCTCATCGAACGCTCGTCAGTCGACGGACATGGATGTGGTCATCGGCGATCTACGCACGCGCGCCGAGCGGCCGCTTCTCACGGGCGCGGCATGGCACGTGGTCGGCGGGTGGTCGCCCGATGGCGGGCAGCTCCTCGTGATGCGCGTGCACGACAACACCACGCAGGATCTGCTCCTCGTCGATCCGAAGAGCGGCGCGTCGCGTGAGATCACGGTCCACTCGGAGGATGTCTCACATGTCCCCGCGGGCTGGCTCGCGGATGGTCGCGTGCTCGAGATCACCGACATCGACGACGAGCACCTGTGGCTCGCGGCGCTGGACCCTGCGACGGGCGCGCGCGAGACGATCGACCGGCCCGGCTGGGACATCGAGCTCGCGGGCTCGTCGGTCGACGGACGCGTGCAGGTGTGGTCCGTGAACGAGGACGGGTACTCAAAGATCCACTGGCGCACCGACGCCGGCCCGATCCGCGAGCGCGACATCGAGGGCGTGTGCGAGGACCTCGTGCTCTCGGCCGATGGATCGCGGGCCGCGTTCGTGCGCTTCTCCGCGACCGAGCCGTGGCAGGTATGGACCCTCGACACGGCGACCGGCGACGCGCGCGTGGCCCTCACGACCGCGACCAACGTGGCGGCATCCGATCTCGTGCAGCCGGAGCTCCTCCGCATCCCCGGTCCGCAGGGCGACATCCCGTGCTTCGTCTACCGGCCGAAGAACGCGCGCGCGCCGTACCCGGCGATCCTGTACCCGCACGGTGGACCCGAGGGCCAGTCGCGGCCGGCGTTCGCGCCGGCGGCGATGCATCAGCTCGCGCTCATCGACCGCGGGATCGCGCTCGTCGTTCCGAACATCCATGGGTCGACCGGCTACGGCCGCTCGTGGCAGGCCGCGATCCACAAGGACTGGGGCGGCGTCGATCTGCGAGACCTTCGCGCGGTCACGACCTGGATGACGAAGCAGCGCGAGTTCGATCACAAGCGCCTCGCCGTCTACGGCGGCTCATACGGTGGCTTTGCGACGCTGCTCTGCGTCACGCAGATCCCGGACGTGTGGCGTTGCGCGGTCGACGTATTCGGTGTCGCGAACCTCGTGACGATGCTCGAGAACGCGCAGCCGAACTGGCGGCGCTTCCTCGCGCGATGGATCGGCGATCTCGCCACCGATCGAGAAAAGCTCGTCGAGCGCTCGCCGATCACGCACATCGAGAATGTGAAGTGCCCGATGCTCATCCTCCAGGGCTCGAACGACCCGCGCGTGCCGCAGGGGGAGTCGGATCAGGTGGTCGCGAAGCTGCGTGGTCTGGGCCGCCGCGTCGAGTACGTGGTGTATCCCGACGAAGGCCACGGCTTCACGAAGAAGAAGAACGCCGATGACGCGTATGGCCGTATCGTGGAATTCTTGACGAGAGAGCTGACGGCATGACGCGATACGGCGCCCGGATCGTGTTCGGCCTTGGTGTCGTCAGCATCCTCGCGCTCTTCGCCGCCGTGGGTGCGGCCGCGTTGACGCCGAAGGCCGGCGCACGGATCGAGGCGCAGGTCATCGGACTGGTCAGCCTCGCGAGGCTGCACGATGGGGTCCCGGCACACATCACGATGCATGACGAGGTCGGCCTCGACGCGAAGGCGCGCGACCTGCGTTCGCAGGGCCCGTACAGGATGGGCCTTCGCGCACATCACGATGAGCTGCCGATCTGGGTGGTGAAGAGCGGGTCGAGCGTGCGCGCCTTCATCGCCATCGATCCGCGCAACGGCTGCGATCTGGCGCTCCTCGGTCCCGCGACGTTCCATGACGTGTGCCATGGCTCGCTCTACGGGCTTGCGGGTGAACACGTCGGCGGTCCGTCGCCGTGGACGCTCGACGAGCTCGTCCTGAGCATCCGTGGCGACATCGTCTACGCCGATCGCCATGCGGTGCTGCCCGGCCAGCTCATATTTCGGTAGTCATCGAAGGGCCTGAGCGGCCGCTCGCGACCCCCGCTAGCGAATGGTGCTGAGCAGGAGCACGCCGTTCGCCCAGTACACGCCGCTCCAGCCGGCAGGTCGCACGTCGAACGTGAAGCCGCCGGTGTAGGGCTCGCGCTTGGCTGAGACCACGCGAGCACCGTCGAGGGCATCACCGGCGCGGAGGTCACCGACACGGCGGCCATCCGTGGTCGGATGTCCGGGCGATACGAGGACGGTGCGGCCGTCGCCGAGAACGATGCGAACGACCTCGTGCGCCGACGAGACAGGCGTGCTCCCGATCGCGACCAGTGGCGCCGCGACGCGCTCGCCGTGCTCGCCCTGCGTCCATACGACGTCGCCGAGCCGCAGCTGATCCACCGCGACATCGCCGGAGGGCGTCGCGATGCGCGTCTCGCGCGCGAGGCAGATCGGACAGTTCGGCGCTCCAGATGGCGAACGCGACAGGACGACGACGACGCCGCTTGGTGTAACGCGGCCATCGACACGCTCGCCCGTCTTGTCGGACTTCTGTGCCAGATAGGCGAACCCGAAGGCGTCGTTGACCGGCTGCAGGATGAGAGCGTTCAGCGCCTTCCAATCGCGGTACACGGCGAGGGAATCCGTGCCGACGCGTTTCGTGATCGCGGCGTACGCCTCAACGTCCTTCTTGATGTCATCGATCTTCGCCCTGGCGAGGTCGGCCTCGTCGGCGCGCGCGACCGGATAGAAGTCTGGATCGCAAAACCAGACGCGTCCGGCGGCGTCCATGACCCGGTACTTGAGCTCCGGCTGGGGCAGGGGGGAGGGCCGCGGGGTCGGGCTCGCGCCAGCGATGCCGCCGCAGGCGGACAGCAGCAGGGCGAGAGCGACGAGCACACGCACACTTGAGGGACGCACAGGGTTGGGTATCAGTTCCACGGTACGCCGCTTGCTCTCTTCCTTGATATGCGACAGACACCGCGCCCGGTCCTGGTCGTCGATGACGACGACGATATCCGCGCCGCAGAGCGCCAGCTCTTAAAGGACAACGGATACCGCGTCGTGGAGGCCCGCGACGGCGCCGAGGCGCTCTGGTTCATGCAGCACGATCCGCCGTCGCTCGTGGTCCTTGACGTCCAGATGCCGGGCGTCGACGGACCGTCGTTCGCGCGCGAGCTGCGGATGGGTCTGCGCCACGTCCCGTTGGTGATCGTCACCGCCGCGGTCGATCCGCGGCGCGAGGCCGATCGCTGCAACGCGGAGGCGTACCTCGCAAAGCCGTTCGATTCGGACGATCTCCTTCGCGTCGTCAGGAAGTTCGCCTCCTAGGGATATCCTCGCGCTATGCCCGCTCGTCTGCTCGTAAAGCAGGACAACGTCGTCCACGACCATCCGCCCGATCAGCTTTCCGAGCTGCGCGGCGAGTTCCCGTGCTGGCTCGACATCGCCGATCCGAAAAGCGACGAGCTTCAGCTTGCGGCGAGCGAGCTCAATCTGCATCCGCTCGCGGTGGAGGATGCACAGCACCAGCATCAGCGTCCGAAGATCGACGAATACGACGACCACTACTTCATCGTCGTCTACGGGCTCGAGGAGCTGAGTCCCGACGTGGTCGCTCCTGCGCG
>JANMWW010000149.1:0-9552 GCA_031394155.1 Chloroflexota bacterium
CGGAGGCAAGGCCGGCGAAGCGCTGTACCGTGACCACACCGGCCTCGAACAGATGGAACGGACGAGCCGCCATTTGGGGTCGCATGGTAGCCCGGCAGGCGCCCGACCGGCCGCCCTGCCGGGCTCCCGGCTACTTAATGAGACCGCTCTGCGCGAGCGCCAGGCAGATGATCGCGACGGCGGCGAGCGGGAACTTGGACCAGCGGCCGGATACGAGCATGAGAACTCCCAGGATCAGGGCGATGAGGACGAGGATCTGGTTGATGCTCACAGGGCCTCCTTGTAGTCATCGCGTGTGGCGACGCTGCCGGGGATGATGCCTCTTAGTCGCCGAGCTCGCTCAGAAGGCGGTCGATCGCCGCCAGGCCTGCGTGCAGCAGGCGGGGCTCCATCCCGAACCCGATCCGCAGGTGGCGCTCGGCCCGGAAGTGCACGCCCGGCACGACCATCGTCGAGTAGTCGCGGATCAGGCGGTCGACGAAGGCCATCGACTCGACCGGGAACTTGTAGCTGAAGAAGCAGATCGCGCCGGCTTGCGGCGGCGTCCAGTGCAGCTCGCGCGAATGCGAGGCTGCCCAATCCTCGAGCGCCGGCCAGCGCTCGGTGATCAGGTAGCGCGCGCGCTTGAGGAGCTCGTCCCGCCGCTCGAGCGCGATCTCCGCGAGGAGATCCGAGAGCGTCGCGGGCGCGATGGTGGTGTAGTCCTTGAGCTCGAGCGCTGCCTGCGCGCGCTCCGGTGGCGCGACGAGCCAGCCGATACGCAGGCCCGGCAGCCCGTAGACCTTCGACAGCCCGCCGGTGACCATGACCCGCGCTCCTCGTCCGCTGAACGACGCGCTCTCTTCTGACGAGAGCTCGGCTCCGCGGTAGACCTCGTCCGCGAGGATCCATGCGCCGTGGCGATCCGCGATCTCGACGGCGCGCGCGATCTCGGAGCGGCTCATGGCTTGGCCCGTCGGATTGTTCGGCGTGCAGACGCAGATGAGCTTCGTCTTCGCGGTGACCGAGGCGGCGAGCGCATCGAGGTCGAGCGTCCATCCGCGCTCCTCGCGCAGCCACACCTCGCGCACGCGCGCGCCGAGCCCGGTCGCGAGACCGTGCAGCTGCATGTAGTTCGGCATCACGACGACGACCTCATCGCCGGGGGAGACGAGCGTCGTGATGGCGAGATAGTTCGCCTCGCTCGTCCCCGTGGTGATCACGACGTTGTCCGCGGTCGAGCCGCTGTGGAATGACGAGACCAGCGTGCGGGTGCCGTCGCGGCCCACGCCCTCGGCGTACCCGATGCGCGTGCGCATCAGCTCGCGCGGGTCGCGCACCGCCTCCTCGAGCGTCATCGCCTCGACCCCCGACTCGGAGAGGTCGTACGTGATGCGGTGCTCCCAGGCGGACTGCATCCGCTCCATCTCGAACGTCGGGAACTTCATCCAGGAATTGTGCTCCGGCCCGCCCTACAGTCGCGCTCATGCGGCGGATCGGTCATCGCGGGGCCAAGGCGCACGCGCCCGAGAACACCATCGCCTCGTTCGACAAGGCCATTGCCCTCGGGTGTGACGAGATCGAGACGGACGTGTGGCTCATGGAGGACGGCAAGCTCGTGATCGGGCACGACGGGCCGGTATCCAGTGACGGGCTCCTCACCCTCGACGACATGCTCGATCACTGCAGGGGAAGGATCGGCGTCAATGTCGAAATGAAGTGTGCGTGGAGCGATGCCCAGGCCCGCGAGACCGGCGTCCGCGTCGCACAGCGGCTGGGCGCGCGCAAGGATGACGCCGTGTATGTGTCCAGCTTCTGGTACGAGGCGCTGGCGGGAGCACGCGAGACTGCGCCGAAAGTGCGTCGCGCCTTCGTCTACGGCGCCGCGCCAGACATGGCCGCGCTGCTCAGTCAGGCGCGCGCGCTCGAGCTCTGGGGTCTGCATCCGGAGCGCCATTACGTCACGCCGGGGCGCATCTCCGCCGCGCACGCCGCGGGCGTGGTCGTGAACGTGTGGACGGTGAACGATCCACCCGAGATCGCGCGCCTAGCGTCGTGGGGCGTCGACGGGATCATGTCCGACTACCCGGAGCGCGTGCCGAAGGGCTAGTGGGGATGCGTCGCGCTCTCGCGCTGATCGCGTTGGCCACGCTCGCACTCACGGCTGCGCCTGCCCGGGCTGCGAGCGAAGGGACCGACGCGCTCGAAGTTTGCGGCACACTGCGCGCACACACTGCCGCGACCGCGACGGCGGACGGCTCGCTGCGCGTCGGCTCACGCACGTATCCGATCGCAAGCGGCGTGACCGCGGGGAACGGCGGCGTAGAGGTCGCGATCGGCCGCAACCTTTGCGTCACGGCGAGCATCGGCCTCACCAGCGGACGCCTGGTGCGCTATCTCTTCTTCATGATGGTTACCGGCGACCGCGTCTGCGGCAACATCGTGCGTCCTACATCGACGGAGACCTTCGCAATGCGCGCGGACTTCGGCGAGCTCACTTTTCTGCGCAGCACGCCGGCTGTCGCCATCGACAACCCGGGAATGCGGGCGTGTTACGCCTTCCAGGTCGAGAGCACCAGCGGCGATCTCGTCGCGACCGCAAAGCTGCCGGTGCGCGATATCTTCTCCGATCGCGAGCGCGTCACCAAGTGCGGCACGGTCAAGGCGTACGTTCCCGCGACCGCGGCGTCCTCAGGTCAGATCACGGTGGGCTCGCGCAGCTTCCGCATCGCCGCGGGCACGACCTACACCGGCGATCCAGCCGGTGATCGCACCGACCGCACGATCGTGGGTCAGGCGACGTGCTTGAGTTCAACCCTCGATACGGGCGGCGCGATCGTCGAGTACATCACGCGGGCGATGGACACATCGATCACGGGGACCGCGAGCGCTTACGCGCCACCCTCCCCGAGCGGCACCGGGGTCGCCATCCTTTCCTATGTTTCCCGCTACGAGCTGCGCATCCCGGCAGCGATCGACGCCGCGATCGACGTCGCGCGAGATACGTACTGCTATTCCACGACCGTCGACGCCAGCGGCGACATGACGGCCAGCGTCGTCATCGCGTGTTCGCCCATCAATTTAGGCGGTGCCGCGGGAGCGTCGACCCCGAGCCCCACGACGGCGCCTCCGGCGACGACATCGGCGTCCACGCCAACAGCTTCGGCGACGGCAACGCCCAGTGAGGACGCTGTGGCGCTTTCCTCGCCGAGCCCAGCGCCGAGTACGACAGGCGGTTTTTCACCGCTGTTGCCGGTCGGCATGGCTCTGCTTGCCGGGGCCGCCGCTCTCGCCGTGTATCTCATGCGTCGCAGCCGCGTGTCCTGACGGCTCGATCGGAGCCGGGTCTAGGCGGCAGTCGTCGCGGCCGCGTGTCTCGCGAGCTCAACGGCGCGCTTCCAGCTGGCGTACAGCGAGTCGCGCTCGTCGGCGCTCATCCGTGGCTCGTAGCGCGCCGAAGCCGCACGGCGTTTTCGCAGATCGGCCTCGTCCTTCCATACCCCGACGCCGAGCCCCGACAGGAATGCTGCGCCCAGCGCCGTCGTCTCGCGGACTGCTGCGACGTCGACCGGGATCCCGAGCACGTCGGCCTGCAGCTGCATGAGGAACGCGTTCGCCGTCGCTCCGCCGTCGGCGCGCAGCGCCTCGACCGGCGTGCCCGCGGCGCGCATGGTCTCCACGAGATCGCGCGTCTGATAAGCGATCGCCTCGAGCGTCGCACGCGCGAGGTGCGCGCCGGTCGTGCCGCGCTCGACGCCGACGATCAGGCCGCGCGCGTACGGATCCCAGTAGGGCGCGCCGAGCCCGGTGAACGCGGGGACGAAGTAGACGCCGCCGTTCGAGGCCACGCTCGTGGCCAGCGCCTCGACCTCAGTGGCGGTCTTGATGATGCCGAGGCCGTCGCGCAGCCACTGCACGGCGGCCCCCGCGATGAACACGCTGCCCTCGAGCGCGTACCGGGTCCCGCTCCCGACGTCCCACGCGATCGTCGTCAGGAGACCGCGCGGTGCCTCAGTCGCCGTTGCGCCGGTGTTCACCAGCAGGAAGCAGCCGGTGCCGTAGGTGTTCTTCGCCTCGCCTGCATCGAAGCACGTCTGTCCGAAGAGCGCGGCCTGCTGATCGCCGGCGATCCCGCTGATCGGGATCGCTCCGCCGAAATGCGCGGGATCGGTCTCGCCGATGACGCCGCTCGAGCGCACCGCTGTGGCGAACAGCGAACGCGGTAGGTCGAGGGCGCGCAGCAGCTCGTCGTCCCACGCGCCGCGGTGGATATCGAAGACCATCGTGCGCGACGCGTTCGACACGTCGGTCGCGTGGACCCGACCGCCCGTGAGCTTCCACACGAGCCACGTGTCGATCGTCCCGCACAACAGCTCGCCCTTCTCCGCGCGCGCCTGCGCGCCTGGGACCTGGTCGAGGATCCAACGCACCTTCGTCGCGGAGAAGTACGCGTCGATGACGAGTCCGGTGCGAGCGCGCACCAGCGGCTCGAGCCCGCGCGCGCGTAGCGCCTCGCAGATCGGCGCGGTGACGCGGCTCTGCCAGACCACGGCGCGGTGGATCGGCCGTCCGCTCGCGCGTTCCCACACCACGGTCGTCTCACGTTGGTTGGTGATCCCGATCGCCGAGATGTCCGTCGCTGTGAGGCCCGCTGCGGCGATCGCCTCGCGCCCAACGGCCACCGTGGTGACGAAGATCTCATCGGGGTCGTGCTCGACGTGGCCCGACGATGGGTAGTGCTGCGCGATCTCGCGGTCCGCGCTTCCGCGCACTCGCGCCTCTTCGTCGAAGACAAGCCCCGCCGACCCGGTGGTGCCTTGATCCAGGGCGAGGATGGCCGTCAAGACGCCGTCCGCTCGGCCGGGCCTCCAGGATCGCGAGAGATTGAGTTTGTGCTGAACCGGCGCATGGGCTCGATCTCCGCCCGGTAGCGCTGCATCTCCGTCGCTTGTCGCGCGGCATCCCAACCGAGAAGAGCGCCCATCCGCGCGGCGATGTCCTCGAGGCAGTCGAGACCCTGGCATGCCATCAGCCCGAGCGTGGTGCGGCGCAGCAACGCGTCGCCGATGGTCTGCGCCCACTCGCGCGTCACGGCGTACACGAGCTCGGCGGTCACGCCGCGGTGATGCGGGCACAGCCGCGCGCCGAGCGAAGGATCGGCACGCACCAGCTCGCGCACCATGGCGGCGCGCGAGCCGTACACGCTCTCGAGCTGCGAGCGCGACGTCGCGGGCGCGTTCGCAGCCGCACCGGGCAGCGGCTTCTCGGCGGTGGTCGCGCGCTCATTCCGGCCGAGGCGCTTGGTCACGACGTCGGTGACCTCCTCGGCGATGTCGCGGTACGCGGTGATCTTCCCGCCCTCGACCGACAACACGCCACGCAGGCCGTCGCGCTTCTCGTGGTCGTACACCGCGTGCTTGCGCGATACCTGGCTTTCGCTCACACCCTCTTCGCGCACGAGTGCGCGCACGCCGGCCCAGGTGAAATAGATCTCGTCGAACGGCGCACCGGGGAACGCTCGGTGCGCCGCTTCCCGCAGGTAGCGGACGTCCTCCTCCGTCGCCGCGGCGTCCGCCGGATCGCCTTGGTAGTCGGTATCCGTCGTGCCGACGATCGTCGAGTCGAGCCAGGGCGTGACGAAGAACAAGCGGCCGTCGTGTTGCGAGAAGAGAACATGTGCTTGCTCTGTGGCACGCGGCGTTACCAGGTGGATGCCCTTTGTCAGGCGCAGCAGCGGCTTCGCGCGGTCGCGCAGTGGCTCGAGGGTGCGATCCAGCCACGGACCCGTGGCATTCACGGTGAACCGGGCGCGGACCGAATGGTCCTGGCCGGTGATGCGATCGCGGATGACCGCGCCGGTGATCGCGCCCGCCTCATTGATATAGGACACCGCCTCGGCGTGATTGAGCACGAGCGCGCCGTGCTCCGCCGCGTCAATGACGTTCTCGACGACGAGCCGCTCCACCAGCGGAACCTGCGCGTCGTAGAACTGCCACGCGCCGGCCAGGCCTTCGGTGTTGAGGTTGGGCTCGGCGGCGATCGTGGCTTCGCGCGACAGCCACTTGCGCTTGGGGAGGCTTTTGTCGAGCGAAAGGATGTCGTACAGCTGCATGCCGATCCACAGCTTGAAGCGGTACCAGAGGCTCGGGCGATACAGCGGCAGCAGGAACAGCAACGGGAACACCAGATGCTTCGCGATCCGCAGAAGGATCTCGCGCTCACGCATGTCGCTTCGTACGAGGGCGAAGTCGAACAGCTCGAGGTAGCGCAGACCGCCGTGGATCAGACGTGTCGGACGCGAGCTCGTACCGGAGGCGAAATCGTTCTGCTCCACCAGCGCGACGGAGAGTCCGCGAAGGGATGCGTCGCGCGCGATGCCCGCACCGATGATGCCGCCCCCGATGACGAGGAGATCGACGGTGCGGCCGCCCAGCGACCGCACCGTCTCATCTCGACTGATGGATTCGCCAGATCGCGACCGTGCCGAGCGCCGGGCGGGACAATGGGATCACGGTCGAGATGAGGAAGCGGAACGTCGACGCGCAGTCGATCCGCGCCGCGTCCCAGAGGTCGCGCGGGACCTGCATGAACGCCTGCCGCAGCAGGAACGTGCCCAAGGCCGTGGCCATGAACGGGACGGCGAGCCTCTGATATGTGTCGAGCCAGCCGATGAGGAGTCCCAGGCTCGGGTTGAACAGCAGCAGCCAGATGAGTGCGCCGACCGCCGCCGAGATCGCGATCGTGCTCGACAGCATCGTGCGGAACACGCTGATCCCACGCAGCCGCTGGTACAGCATGACGGCGAGCGCGAGTCCGAGACCGATGCCGATGGGCACCGTGTACAGGGCGAAGATCCCGGTCGCCAGGAGCCCGGTGCGGAATGTGGCGGACGTGAGGAGCTCGGTGTAGTTATCGAGGCCGGCGAAGGTCGTGATCGCGCCGGTAGCGCGTGTGTTGAAGAAGCTCAGGTAGATCGTCTGTGCGAGCGGGATGAACACGAATGCCGCAAAGAGGATCAGCGACGGGGCCAGATACGCGAGGCCGACCCCAAGAGAACGGACATCGCTCCGCTGCCAGCGCATCACGGTCGCGGCATCGTAGCGCCGGGCGGCGCCTCGAGGCTGGCCGAGATCTCAAGCAGGTCCGTCAGGATCGCGAACGCCACCTGGTCGACGTGGGGGTCGTGCAGCTGGACGGCGACCCGTCCGGCCAGGTCGGTGTCGATGACCAGGCCCATCGAGAATCCGTCGACGGCGAAGAGGGGATCGCCGCCCTCCAGCCGTTCCGGCGCGAAGGACGCGTCGACGCCGCGCGTCGTGCGGCGGACGGTGATCACGGGACGTACGCGAGCCCCGTCCTGGGCGGCCGCGAGCGCGCGGTCTCCGGTGCTCCGATCGATGAACGTGCGATGCACGTCATCCGGCCGCAGGTCGGCGTCCATCAAGACGTTCGCGAGGATCGTGGCCTTCACCGCGGCGTCGTAGCCCTCGAGGTCATGACGCGGATCGGCTTCGGCGATGCCGAGTCGTTGCGCCTCTGCGAGCGCATCACCGAACGCCGCCCCGTGGGCGCACTGCGAAAGGATGTAGTTGTTCGTGCTCGACACGATGCCGCGGACCTGCGTGATGTCGGCCAGCGGGAGCGCCGCCCGACGGAGCGTGAAGACCGGCAGGCAATCCGCCACGGTCGCCTCGAAGCGAAGCAAACGTCCCTGGCTGCGCGCGAGCGCATCGAGCTCGTGGAACGCGCGAGCGATCGGCCCCTTATTCGCGGTGACCACGTGCATTCCTGCCGCAAGGGCCTCGCGGATGTACGACAGCGCCGGCTCGCCGGTCTCGGGATCGAGCGTCGAGATCTCCACCAACACGTCGGCCGGAAGCTCGCGAATCGGCGGCAGCGCGCGGAGTGGGAGGTCCGTACCCGCGAGCAGCGGCACCAGGTCGACGCCCCGTGCATCCACGACGGCACCGTGGCTCTTCGTGCCGAGCGCGGTGACGGTGAACGGCACGCCCGTCCGCAGGATCATCCGCGCGAGGGCGCGACCGACGTTCCCGAAGCCGACGAGTGCGATGCGCATCATCAGAAGTTAGACTTGATCTCGATAGGCGTCCCGCGGGGCACCCCGGTCGTTCCGGTGGCGCCCCTTTTCGGCGTTCATAGAAGGAGAAGGCTCTGGATCGGCTGGGGAAGCTGTTCGGCGGAGGCGCCGGCTCGCGCGTCGACATGCTCGTCGTCGGCCTGGGGAATCCGGGCGATGGGTATGCGGACACGCGTCACAACGTCGGATTCCAGGTCGCGAACAGGCTGGCCAAGCGTGCGCGCCTGGAATTCGCGACGAAGTCGGCCGAGTCGCGCATCGCCGAGGGCTCGCTTGGACAGGCCAAGATCGCGATCGCGCGTCCGCAGACCTTCATGAACGACAGCGGCAAGGCCGTGCGCAAACTGCTCGACCGCTATCGCATCGAGCCGTCGTCGATGATCGTCGTGTTCGACGAGGTCGATCTGCCGCTGGGGAAGCTACGCATCCGCGAGAAGGGCAGCGCGGGAACACATAACGGCATGCGTTCGATCGTGTCCGCCGTCGGCGAGGGCTTCCCGCGCGTGCGCGTCGGGGTCGGCCCGGCAGCGCCGTCTGCCGAGGTCGGCGATCTCGCGGAGTACGTGCTCTCTCCGTTCAGCGCGGACGAGCGTCCCGAGGCAGAACGCGTGATCGCGCGTGCCGCCGAAGCGCTTGAAGTCGCGATCCGCGACGGCCTGCGCCGCGCGATGGATACGTTCAATGGCTGACGTCGTCTCCGCCGCGCCAACACCAACGGCTGCTCGGCTTGCCGGCGTCCTAAATCTGGTCGAGCGGAGCGAACGGTTCGCCGCGCTCGTCGAGCGTCTGGAGGACCGCGACTCCGTCTCATTGACCGAAGCATCGGCGGGCGCGCGCGCGTTCGCGTGGTCCGCGCTGGTCGAGGTCGCCAAGCGACCGATCGTGCTGATCGCGCCATCTGAGGACCGCGCGCGCCGCTGGCGCGCCGAGCTCGCGGGCTGGCTGGGAGACGAGCGCGTCCTCGCGTTCCCCGAGCGCGAGACGATGCCGTACGAGATCGGATCGTCGTCGCCGGGCGCGATCCACCAGCGCCTCCTCACGCTCTGGCGGATGCACACGTCGGCACAGCGCGCCGATGGAGCAGGTTCGGATCCCGTGGCCGTCGTCGTGTCGTTGCGCGCGTTGCTCGAGCACACGATCACACCGGAGGATCTGAGACGACGCGGTCGGTCGCTCAAAGTGCACGACCGAGTGGTGTGGGGCGAGACCGCCGCATGGCTCTTCGATCTTGGATACGAGCCTGTGCCCGAGGTGAACGAGCCCGGTACGTTCTCTCGCCGCGGCGGGATCATCGACGTGTATCCGTCGAGCGCATCGATGCCCGTGCGCATCGAGCTCTTCGGTGACGAGATCGAGACGCTGCGCTCCTTCGATCCGGTCACGCAGCGCTCACAGGACGAGGTCGAGTCGGTCGATGTGCTTCCGGCGCGCGAGTACTCGCTGGAGCACGCCTCCGAGGTAGGCGCGCGCCTGTC
>JANMWW010000182.1:0-1562 GCA_031394155.1 Chloroflexota bacterium
TCGCCGATCGCGAACGCGATCTGTTCGCCTCCCGGGCTCAGGAAGAGCAGCACCTTGCGCCAAAGCGACGGCTGATTCGCCCACACGATCGCGCGTGAGGAGAGCGCGCGGTCACGCGAATTCGAATTGTGGCGGACGAGCATCGAGAGGAAGTGCACGTCGGATGCGCGTTCGCTACCGACCAGGAAGTGCCGGAGGAACGGCATCGCGGCCTTCTGCTGTGGCCGAAGCAGCGCGCGTCCGATGAGCGGCAGGCAATACAGCTTGTAGATCCAGTGCAGCGATCGCCCGAGCGCGGCCGGTGCGAGCAGCACGAGGCCCTCGATAAGGTCCGGACGTTCGAGCGCGAGATGAAGTGCGACGCCACCGCCGAGAGAGTGCCCGAGGAACGTCGCCTTCTCGATGCCGAGCTCATCCACGACGCGACCCACGAGGCGGGCGATATTCGAGAACTTGGCATCCTTGACCAAGAGCGCGGGGCGCATCGCGAAGCCGGGGAGATCGATGACATGGACGGAACCGACGATCGGACGCAGCGCTCGGATCTGCGGCGCCAACGCCCGAGCATCAGCGGAGAGGCCGGGCAGCAAGACGGCGTGTGGGGCGCCGGTGCCCCAGGTCGTGACGCGGAAGTTGTAGCCGTCAGAGTGGACGACACGAACGTCCATTTGCGGTATCAGGATGCAGGAAGCGTGCCCCGCGCCGACAGCCCCGAACGGGGGTCCTCGTCGCGCAGTTTGAGCTCGATCGCGATCCAGGCTGGCTGTTTTTCGAAGCCCATCGCCTCGTTGATCGAGAGCATCGGCCAGTTGTTCTGGTCGTTCCACGTTTTGATGTGGTCGACCCCCATACCCTGCGCGTAGGTCACGGTGCGGAGCTTCAGCGCCATCGCTACGCCGTTCCCCCGAGCATCCCGGTGTGTCGCGGTGAGGCCCTGCCAGACGAACGTCGGGTCCTCGAGTTGGCGCTCGAGGTTCGACATACCGAGCCAGCGACCGTCCTTCGCGATGGCGATGAAGAACGCCTCAGGGATGAACGTGGGCGACTTGATCCAACCCCTCTGCCATTCCTTGAAGGTCTCGTGCGTCGCCGCGTCCGTCGCGGGAACGTCCACGCGAAGCACGCTGATCATCTCGTAGGCCTTGCGCTCGGCGTCGGCATCGCGCTTCGCCTCCTCGGCGTAGGTCGTGATCCTGATGCCGGCCTTCGCCAGGCGCTCATCGGCCGTCGCGAACTTTGCGAGGTCGAAGCCGGCGACCCGCAGACGCGACTCCCAGTCGCGCTTCACTTCGCGCCAGCCGCGTTTGGCGAAGAACTCCACGCCGTCGGTCATGGATTCCTTCACGCCTCCCGTGGCGGCCATCGCGTTCCGCTCGCGCAGCAAGTCAACGGCAGCCTCATACAGCGCGCTCCCGTGACCACGGCGGCGCGCGTCAGGCAGGACGAACATGTCGAACGAGTAGCGGTCGGGATGGAAGCGCCCGGGCTTATGCGCGGCCTCGACGCCGCCGACGAGACGACCATGAGACTCCGCGACAAGACGCAACCTGAAGAATCGCGTC
>JANMWW010000188.1:0-8180 GCA_031394155.1 Chloroflexota bacterium
CCACCGCCAGGATCGCCATGGTGAATCCTTGGGTCGCGAGGTAGAAGGCCTTTCCTGCGCCGTGCTCACCGCCGCCCACTACCTTCTTGGTCAGCATGGACAGCAGGGTTTCATCCGTGGCGTAGAAATTGGAAATTCTCAAAAAGCCGTGAAACGCCAATCCGACCGCTGATCCCCGGCTTCTCGTTTATTGTCGACAAGCAGCGCTGGGGATACCCGTTTCGGCGCGGTTTGTTTGAAGTAAACCGCAGTGATTTCGAACAGATCGCATTCGCGATCGGCGATCGCGTGAGATCTCTCTCGGATGTTCCGACGCTCGTGCTGTGGGGGAACCAGGACCGCGTCATCTGCGCGAGCGACGCGCGACGCTGCGCTGACCACCCGCGGGCCGAGATCCATGTCGCTCGCGGCGTGGGTCACATGCTTCCGCTCGAGGCACCCGCGTGGGCCAACGCCCACATCCGCCGTTTCGTCGGCTCGCTCCAGCGGCGTTCCGCCGGTGCGCCCGAGGGGCGTACGACCCTCGCAAACGCCGCCTAGTACCCCCGACCGTCACGCTTGGTCGCCCGCTTCGTTCCTTCACGCGGTGAGAGGCGTCTGCAGCGTGCTCGTCGTTGCCGCGTCCCTTCTCGTCTTCGCTCGGCCGGCGGCCGCGGCGGACAGCGGATTCCACAGTGCGTGGGCCAGCCAGAGTCCGTGGCCGACGCTCCTCCCCGGGACCACGACCTCGTACACGATGACGTTCCGGAACACCGGAACGCAGACGTGGCAGCGCGGGACCCCGGGGAAGCAGGTGAATCTCGGCATCGTGAACGACTCGCTCACGTTCGCCGCTCTGAACGTCGGCTGGATCAACGACAACCGCGTCGCGACGACCGTGGAGTCCACGGTGGCGCCGGGCGCGATCGGGACTTTCGCCTTCACGCTCAAGGCTCCCACCGCCGTCGGCACCTACGACCTTCCGCTCCGGCCGGTCGCGGACGGCGTCACCTGGCTCGAGCATGAAGGTGTCTTCGTCCGCGTGGTCAGCGATCTCGGATTCCATAGCAAGTGGGTCAACCAGTCCGCGAGTCCGTCGCTCGCGCCAGGCGTGACCAGCGCGGATCTCACCTTCACCTTCCGGAACACCGGCACGAAGACGTGGACGAAGGGCGTGCCCGGGCAGCAGGCCGCGCTCGGAATCCGCAATGACGACCGTACGTGGGCGTCGCTCGCCGTCGCCTGGCCCGACCCGACCCGGCCCGCGATGCAGACCGAGGCGACCGTGGCGCCAGGGCAGAACGCCACATTCACGTTCAAGGTGAAGGCGCCGCAGGCTCCGAGCACGTACGTGATCGCTCTGCGTCCGGTGGTCGATGGCGTGACGTGGCTCGAGGACGAGGGTGTGTTCGTCGCCGTCACGGTGTCCGGCGGCGCGAAGCCGGTGTTGAGCACCGCCGTGGTGCAGCAGGGCCTGAGGAACCCATGGGACGTCGCCTTCGCGCCGGACGGCCGGATGTTCGTCACCGAGCGCGTCGGCAATCTTCTCGTCTACGCGAGCGCCGCACCGGGCGCCCCGCAGCTCGCGAACAACGCGGTCAGCGGGGTGCGCGAGAACGGCGAGGGTGGACTCATGAGCGTGGAGCTCGATCCGAGCTTCGCGTCGAACCACTACCTCTACGTGTGCGCGTCGCGCGACGACTCGGGCACGTGGCGCAATCAGGTCCTTCGTTACATCGTCGTCGGCAACGCGCTTGCCTTCGACCGCTACGTCATTCAGAACGGCATGCAGGCCGCCAGCAATCATGACGGATGCCGCATCCGCTTCGGGCCCGACGGAAAGCTCTGGGTGACGATGGGCGACGCGGGCAACGGCAACAACGCGCAGAACCCGAACTCCTTGAATGGAAAGGTGCTTCGTGTGAACAGCGACGGCACGATCCCTGGCGACAATCCCGTGATCCCCGGCGCCGCCGGACGCAGCGCGGTGTACACGTGGGGCAACCGCAACCCGCAAGGCCTCACCTTCGAGCCCGGGACGGGCCGCGTGTTCGAGGTCGAGCACGGCGACTCGACGCACGACGAGGTCAACATCCTCGTAGCGGGCGCGAACTACGGCTATCCGATCTATCGCGGCCCCGTGAACCGGCCCGGTTATGCCGATCCGGCGTGGTCGTCCGGGAACGTCACGCTCGCGACCTCGGGCGGGGAGTTCCTGACAGGCGCGCAATGGGGCGCCTGGAGCGGGTCGCTCGTCGTCGCGACGCTGAAGGAACAGGACGTGCGCCGCTTCGAGCTGTTCGACGCGACCGCGCGTCAAGCCGACATATTGTTCGACAACGCCTGGGGCCGCCTGCGCACGCCGCGTCTCGCGCCCGATGGCTCGCTCTACCTCACGACCGACAACGGCGCGAACGACATGATCATTCGCGTGGTGGCGACGCAACCCTAAGCAAGGCGCTTCCGCCTATCTACTTGTGCAGCGCCGCGTCCTGGGCCTCGCCGGCGAGCATGTCGCGGAGCGCGAGCTCGTCCGACGTGGATACGAGATCGTTGCGCGCAACGTACGGACCCGTTTTGGGGAGATCGACCTCATCTGCCGCGACGGCTCCGGTTATCTGTTCGTCGAGGTGAAGACGCGGCGCGCGGGCTCGTTCGTCGCGGCTGCTGAGGCGATCGACCATCGCAAGGCCGCGCGGCTCGCGATCCTCGCTCAATCGTGGCTCGCAGCGTGCGGCCAGCGCAGCGCGCGATGGCGGATCGTTCTGGCAGCGCTCACCGTGAGCACGAACGGGACGCGAGTCGAGTTCATCAACGTGGAGGGTCGCTAGCGAACGACGGTCACCTCGAGCCCATCGAAGATCACCGTGGCGTTCGCCACGTCGCGCGCGATGCGCAGGCGCGAGCCGTGCGGCATCCGGATCTCCTCCCACCCAGCGCCGCTGACGCGAAGAAGGTCGTCCCAGACGATCAGCACCGCGGGCGGACATTCTTCGGGCCGTGGCCGGTCACACGCCACGTCGAACGTGCGCTCGGAGCGCGGGAGGACCGGGTCGTAGGCCCAGAGTCGCGGGCCGACGAGCCGTCCCCGCTGCGCAACGGTCTCGACGAGGTAGCGCTCCACAACGACACCGTCGTAGGCGGCAACGACCGTCGCCCAGTCGAGGTTCAGCGACTCGAGGCGCTGGACCTTTTCGGTCGTGCCACGGTCGCGACGGATCACGTCGATCGCGGAGAGCGGCGTGTCGCTCACCAGGAAGATCGCGCTGTTCGCGAGCACCACCGCGGCGACGACCCACGGCAAGGTGCGCGGCATGCGCAAGCCTCGCGCGAGCGCGATCGCGCCGCGAGCCGCGATCACGCAGAGCCCGGGGATCATGCTGAAGACGTAGCCGTACTCGCCGGAGTGGATGGGCACGTACACCAGTAACGGGCTGAACGTCCAAGCCGCAAGGAAGAGGGCGCGGCGGCGATCTGCGAGCTCGATGTGCCGTGCCGCCGCGGATAGGGGGACGAGCGCGATGAGCGGTACGAGGAAGTAGAGGCCGCGTCCCAGGAACCGCGCGAGCTCGTAGACGTTCCCGTACAGCGCGCGGAGGCCAAGGGCGCCGAAGACGCTGTAGCGGTCGTCGACGAATTGCGCCTGCACTCGCAGCGCCTCGCTGAAGCGCGCGAATCCGCCGTCCGCGAGCGCGCTCGCGACGTACCAGATGCCGAACAGCGCCCCGACGGCCGCCGCGCCAGCGATCCATGCGACGATCGGCGCGCCCCACGCGGCGACGAGCCAGAGGGGCGCGATGAAGATCGCGAGGTCGCTACGAAACCCGATCGCGATACCCCAGGCGGCCGACGCGACCAGAAGCGCGCCGGTCTTGGCCGACGGCGTGGCCGCCGCGACGACGCGCCAGAGCAGCAATGCGCACCCGATCGAGAGCGCTGCGAGCAGCGTGTATGGATACGCGATGCCGCCGTATGCCCAGAACGTCACCGCGCTCAACAGAAAGAGCGCGCTGATGCGACCGGTGCGCTCGTCGTACAGGCGCGCGGCGAGCAGGTAGAGCAACGCGATCGCGAGCGCGTCAGCGAACAGCGATACGAGCGTCATCGCGCGGTTCGCGTCTCCGGTCACCGCGTCGATCGCGCGGATCACGAGCACGTAATAGAGGTATTCCGGCGGCTGCGGCCGCTGGTCGAGCGGATCGAAGTGCAGGGTCGCGCGCTCATAGAGCACGGAGTCGTGCGCCCAGAGGTTCTCAGTCTGGAACGGCAACCGCGTGATGAGGGCGATCGCAAAGAAGAGCAGGGCCACGCTGAGCGTTCGTCGGGTCACTGGTCCTAGTCTGCCGCCTCCGGACGGTACCGGCGTACCGGTCAGTGGTCCCATCGGCGCGCGCATGCCTCGCGCCGACCGTGCGTGCGATGGCAGTCGCGGCTCCGCCCACGGTCGCGCGCATCGCGTCGTGCGCGCTCTGGGGACTCGAGGCCGCGCTCGTCACCGTCGAGGTCGACGTCGCGAACGGCCTCCCCGCCTTCTCGATCGTGGGATTGCCGGACGCGGCCGTATCCGAGGCCCGCGAGCGCGTGCGCGCGGCGGTTCGCAACTCCGGGTACGAGTTCCCGCTCCGACGAGTCGTCGCGAATCTCGCGCCGGCGGAGCGAAAGAAGGAAGGCACCGGCTTCGAGCTGGCGATCGCGCTCGGCGTACTGCGGGCGACCGGTCAGCTCACACGGGAAGTCGAGGCTCTGTGCCTCGGCGAGCTCGCCCTCGACGGACGCGTACGTCCAGTCCGTGGTGTCATGCCCCGCGTTCGCGGCGCGCTCGGTGCCGGCGTGACAGACGTGATCTGCGCGGCCGAGAACGCCGCGGAGGCGGCTGCGGCCGGCGCGAACGCCATCGGCGTCACGACGCTGCGGGAGGCGGTCGGCCATCTGTCCGGTGAGGCGCGCCGAGCGCCGACGGAGGTGCCACCGTCGGCGCCCGCGCCGCGTCCCGCGGTCGATCTGGCGGACATCAGCGGGCACGAGACGCCGAAGCGCGCGCTCGAGATCGCGGCGGCGGGCGGACACAGCCTGTTGCTCGTCGGTCCACCGGGTACCGGCAAGACGCTCCTGGCGCGCGCGCTCCCCGGCCTGATGCCGCCGCTCGATCCGGACGAAGCCGTGATCGCGAGCGCAGTGCACAGCGTCGCGGGGCTCGTCGACCCCGCGCGGCCGCTGCTCGCAGCGCGGCCCTTCCGCGCGCCGCACCACACGGCTTCGCATCTCGCGCTCGTCGGCGGTGGATCTCCGCCGCGACCGGGCGAAGTCAGCCTCGCGCACACGGGCGTGCTGTTCCTTGACGAGCTCCCCGAGTTCTCGCGTCACGTGCTCGACACATTGCGCGAGCCGCTCGAAGAGGGTGCGATCACGCTGTCGCGCGCGGCGGCCGCGGCGACCTACCCGGCGCGTGTGACGCTCGTCGCAGCGATGAACCCCTGTCCCTGCGGACACGCGGGCGATCCAGCAGCGGCGTGCACGTGCCTTCCCGACGCGATCGAGCGATATCACGCGCGACTTTCGGGTCCGCTCATGGACCGCATCGACCTTCGCGTACACGTCCCGCGTCTGGCGTATGAGGAACTGCGCGACGAGGGGCGCGAGCCGACACGCGTCGTCCGCGAGCGAGTCATCGCGGCTCGCGAGCGCATGCGCGCACGACTTGCCGGCACCGGGCGCGGGAGCAACGCGGAGATGACTGTCGCGGAGGTGCGGGTGCACTGCCGGCTCGACGACGCCGCGAGCGCGCTGACTCGCGAAGCGATGCGGTCGCGCCGGCTCTCGGCTCGCGGATTTCACCGGGTGTTGCGCGTGGCCCTGACGCTCGCCGATCTCGCGGGGTCGGATCGCATCCGCGGCGAAGATGTTGCGTTCGCGGTGCTCCTGCGCGGCGCCGCGTGATCGCGCTCGCGTCGTCCGACGGGGGGTACCCGCGTGGCCTGCGCGATCTGCCACGCCCGCCCGCGACACTCTGGGTCGACGGCGACGAGAGCTCGCTGCGGGAGACCGCCGTCGCGATCGTCGGGACGCGCCGCATGACCGGGTACGGCGAGCGCGTGGCGCGCGAGCTCGCGCTCGCGTGCGCGAACGCCGGGCTCGTCGTCGTGTCCGGCCTCGCACAGGGCATCGACAGCGCCGCCCACCGTGGCGCCCTCGACGGTGGCGGCAGGACGGTGGCCGTGCTCGGCGAGTCGATCCCGCTGTTCCTCGCGACCGTGCGCGGCCGCCGTCGTCCGCTCGTGCCGCGGATCCGCATGTCGGGTGCGCTGGTATCCGAGTTCGCCGCGCCGTTCTCCGCGCGCGCATGGACGTTCGCGCACCGTGACGCGACGATCGCGGCTCTGGCGGGCGCGGTCGTCGTCGTGGAGGCAGGGGAGTCCTCGGGCGCGCTGATCACGGCGGAGCACGCGCGCCGCCTTGGGCGAAAGCTCTACGCGGTGCCGGGTCCGCTCGGCTCCGCCGCGTCCGTCGGCACGAACGCGCTCATCGCGCAGGGCCTCGCAGGCGCGCTCGTCTCAGCTGATCAGCTCATCCGCGCAGCCGGTGCCGCCACTGTGGTGGCGCGCGAAGGACCGGCGCAGCGCATCGACCCGCTGCTCTTCGCGCTGCGCGATGGCCCGCTCGGCCTCGACGAGCTCGCGCGGCGGATGCGCGTGGCTCCAGCGTCGCTCTCCGCACGGATCGCGGGGCTCATGCTGAACGGAGCGATCGCGACGCTGTCAGACGGACGGCTCGCGCTGCGATAGCGATGCGACGGGTGGCCGGCGAGGGTGGCAGACTCGCGGCGTGTCCGCTCCCATCGCGAAGATCCTCGACGCGCGCGGCGCGACGCGCGTGCGCTTCTCGCCTGATGGCGAATGGCTCGCGTTCGTCAGCGATCGCACCGGCCAGCCGCAGCTCTGGCGTGTACCGACGTCGGGCGGCGCGCCCGACCGTCTGACCGATCAGGACCGCGTCGGCGCATATCGCTTCTCGCCCGATGGGAAGCGCATCGCGTATGGCGCAGACAGGGGCGGCAACGAACGCTGGCAGATCTGGGTCATGAACGCGGATGGGAGCGAGCCGCGCCGCCTCACGTCGCGCGATGACCGGATCCATCACCTGCGCGACTGGACGGTCGACGGCCGATCGCTGCTCGTCCACGCGAACCTGCGGGACCCGCGCTTCTTCGACCTGCACGCCTACGACGTCCGCACGGGCCAAATGGGCGAGACCGGCAACACAGGCACGACAGGCGGCTCGAGGATCTTGCACCAACACGACGGGACCGTGTCCGATGCCACGCCCCTCGACGATGGCTCGGTCGTCGTCACCATCAATCGTGCGCGCGGCGATGAGAACCATTTGCTGCTTGTCACGCCTGATGGTGCGACGCGCAGGCTGACGCCTGACGAGCCGCCGGCGCTCCACTCGGTGGTCGGCGCGGTGCCGGGCGGCCTCATCGTCCAAAGCGACCGGGCGCGCGACTTTGTCGGGCTGGCCACGATCCGCCTCTCGGACGGAGCCTTCACCTGGCTGCGCACTCCCGACCACGATGTCGAGGACGCGCGCAGCAGCGGCACGCTCGACGCGTATGCGGTGAACCGCGACGGACTGTCCGAGATCCACGTCGCTGACGGCGAACGCGACGACGGGCTGGCGGGTCTGCCGCCGGGCTGCCTCGCCACCGATCTCATCGGCGACAGCCTCGCGTTCCACGACGGCATGGTCGCGGTCGCGTGGGGACGCTATGACGCGCCGTCGACGGTGTTCCTCGTCGGGCGCGGTGCGCCCGCGCGCGAGCTCGTGCCTCCGCTGCTGGACGGCCTCGGGCCGAATGATCTGCCGGAGATGACGGTCGTCTCGTGGCCGTCGTTCGACCGCCGGAAGATCCCGGGCTTCCTGCTTTCGCCGCGCGAGGCGAAGCCAGGCCCGCGTCCAACAGTGATCGAGGTGCACGGCGGCCCCGAGGGCCAGGCGCGGCCGCTTTGGAATCCGCGCAACGTCGCGCTCGTGGCGAACGGCTTCAACGTGCTCCTGCCGAACGTGCGCGGGTCGACAGGCTACGGCAAGGCGTACCAGGCGCTCGACGACGTGCGTCTGCGCATGGACTCAGTCAAGGACCTCGACGCGGCCGCGGCGTGGCTCGCGGACGCCGGGATCGCGCCGCGCGAGCGGATCGGCGT
>JANMWW010000209.1:0-2211 GCA_031394155.1 Chloroflexota bacterium
CTGACGACGGTGTGGATGCCCTGGGCGCGGGTGACCTCCGCGCAGCCGCGCATCATGATCGGCGGCCCGATCGCGATGACGCGGTCGATGTCAGAGTGGCGCGACGCCGCGAGCTTGATGCCCGCCGTGACCAGACCCTTGATGCCGACCGACCCGTCGTCGCTGCAGATGATGAATTCGTCGCAGACCGCGCCGAACTTGTCATCCCAAAACACCAGGTCCTTGTTGCGGAACCCGATGACGCCGATCACGTAGGCACCTGCCTCTTTGAAAGCGCGCGCCTGCGGGTAGATGGGGGCGACGCCGAGTCCGCCACCGACGCATACGACCTGCTTCACGCCGTCGACCTTGCGCGGCTGACCCATGGGACCCACGAGCGCGTAGAGGCAGGAGCCCTCGACGAGCTCGCGCTGCATCTCCCTCGTGGTCTTCCCGATCGCCTGGATCACGAGCGTGATCGTGCCGCGCGCGCGGTCGAAGTCAGCGATGGTCAGGGGGATGCGTTCCCCCTCGGGGTGCGACATGACGATGACGAATTGACCGGGTCGCGCGGCGGCGGCCATCTCGGGATGGCTGATCTCGAGGAGATACGTGACGTCGGAGAAGTCCTGACGCCTGACGACCTCGTAGGTGACCGTCCTGACATCGCGCATATATGGGGATGCTCCCGGTGCGCAGCGTCCGGGGCAAAGGCCGAACGGCCCAAAGCTGACCGACTTTCGGCGCGACCCGGCTGCGTACGGCCTGGCTAGTCCCCCGCGATGGTGTAGCCGCCGCGGAGCTCCCGCAGCCACTGCTCCAGCAGCATCCCGAGGTCGTCGGTCGGCGGCTGCCCGATCGCCGAGACGTGATTGCTCCGCTCGGGCTCCGGCAGGGGGCGCGCGACGAAGTGAGTCTGGCGGGTCTTTTCGATGGTTGTGACCATGACTGCGTTGTAGCCGCTCACGGCCCGGCGAGGAAGTCGGAGTTCGCCGGACTCTCGACCATGCCTTTCGGCACTGATGAGGCTGAGGGCCGTATGGGAGTCGAACCCATCTTTGCGCTTTAGAAGAGCGCCGCTCTATCCACTGAGCTAACGGCCCGCCTCAAATTATGAGGCGGCGCATACGTAGACCGAAAGCGGATCTTGCAGACCCGGTTCGCCTCCGCGCCTGTCCCAGCCTCGTTCGCGCGCAGTCTTACGGCGGTGGCAGTTCGCGCAGCGAACTTCGCATTTCTGGATTTCGGCAGCAATGGTCGACCAGCACCATCTCTGCTGGACCATGAAGGAGACGGTCCTCGTTTTGTCCCGCACGTGATCGAACTCGAGGACCAGCGGATCCGCCTCGCCACAGTCGTTGCACGGATGCTCCATCAGATATGCCCAAACACGCGCTTGGTTCTCGCGCAGCGTTCGTCGGTTACTTATGTGCACTTTTGCGATGTGTTCGTCGCGGTTCTTCGCGTACCACTCACGCTTGTACTGCGCATCGCAAGGCCGGCACCACGACTGCCGTCTTCCCAACGCGCGGTTGATGAAGACGAAGTCCGTGATCGGCTTCATGACGTGGCACCTGATGCACAGCTTCATTTCGTCGATAGAACGCATGTTCGCAGAACGCTGGGCGCGTGACAAGAGGTCAACGCGCGGTGTGGATCGGTCTCCCCGCAGCGACGAGCGCGGCCTCGCGGAATGTCTCCGCGAGCGTGGGATGCGCGTGGATCGTCGCGATCACGTCCTCGACCGTCGCCTCGAGTCGAATCGCGAGCGTCGCCTCGGCGATGATCTCGCTCGCCTGCGGGCCTGCGATGTGGACCCCGACGATGCGCTGGTCCTTCCCCGCAGTGACGATCTTCGTCATGCCCTGCGACTCGCCGAGCGCCAGGGCCCGGCCCGATGCCGCGAACGGATAGCGCGCGCTCTTCACGCTGTCGCCGTACTTCTCCTTGGCCTGCGCGTCCGTCAGGCCGACCGATGCGAGCTCGGGATGCGTGTACACGACATTCGGGACAACGTCGTAGTCCATGCGCGCGTCCTCCCCCAGGATCGTGTCGACCGCGACCTCACCCTGGGTCGACGCGACGTGCGCGAGCTTTGGTGAGCGTGGATCGCCAATGCAATCGCCGATCGCCCAGACACCCTTCACGTTGGTGCGCATGTGCTCGTCCACGGTGATGCCGAGCTTGTTCGTGGTGAGGCCGGCCTGCTCGACGCCCGAGTAGTTCGCGACG
>JANMWW010000247.1:0-2778 GCA_031394155.1 Chloroflexota bacterium
CAGCAGGTCGGCGACGAGCGCCGACGCGTCGACGAGCTGCTCGAAGTTATCGAGGATGAGCAGCATCTCTGTGGCTCCGACGTGCCGCTTCAGGGCTTGCAGTGGCGTCTCGCCGGGCCGCTCGACCACGCCCAAGGTCGAAGCGAGGGTCGCCGGCAAATCGTCCGCGCTTCGGATCGACGAGAGCGCGACGAACCAGACGCCGGCGTCGAACTCGCCGAGCATGCCCGAAAAGGCATGCAGCGAGAGCCGCGTCTTTCCGGCGCCTCCGGTGCCGACGAGCGTGAGGAGACGTGTCGACCGGAGCAGCTGCTGCACCTCGGCCGTCTCGCGCTCGCGACCGACCGTCCGGTTCGGCAGCGCCGGAAGGTTCGTGGCATGTGGGTCGAGCGACCGCAGCGGCGGGAATTCGGCGCGGAGGTCGGGGTGCGTGAGCTGGAAGATGGCTTCGGGTTCGGCGATGTCCTTCAGCCGATGCTTCCCCATCGGTCGCAGCGCAGCGCCCGCGGGCAGTTCATGAGCGACAACCTCCGCCCAACTCTTCGAAAGCAGCACCTGACCGCCGTGGCCGGTCGCCATGATCCGCGCACAGAGATACAGCGCGGGTCCGAAGTAGTGCGCGCCCAGGAGCTCGACGTCTCCGCCATGTACCGCCATGCGCACGCGGAGCGCCTCGAGCTCACCCCAATCTTCGTCAGAGAGAGCGATCTGGCAGTCCAAGGCAGCACCGACGCCTTGCTCCGGCGAGGCGAACGCCGCGTAGACGGCGTCGCCAATAGTCTCGAAGACCACGCCCTCGTTCGCCGCGATCGCAGCGCGCATGAGCTCGTCGTGGCGTAAGAGGGCTCGCGCGTATTCGCGCGGGTGTGCCCCGAGCAATCGCGTGCTGCCCTCGATGTCCGAGAACAAGAACGTGACGCGGCCTGTTGGCAGGCCATCCACGTGCCGAAGTATCTGCCCGCCGTATAGCCGGTGCGCTAATCCTCGATGATCTTCCGGCCGGCGAAGCCGCTCTCGAGATCGTGCCAGTACGCGATGCGGTTGCCTTCGCCGATCTGCCAGCACAGGTAGAACTCGCGCCCGCGCCGCTCGCTCCGGAAGTCGATGAGCCCGCGGTCGGGATCCTTCACCTCGACCCCGAGCTCCGCGATCTCGCGCAGCAGCGCCTCGATCTCGCGCGCGACCGGATCCGTCGGGCGACGCCGGTATGACGCGACCCGCCGCTGCAGATCCTCCACCAGCGGGCGCACCTTCGGCAGGATGGCCTCGGCCTCTGCGCGCGTGAATGTCGGCATATGCTCACGACCGAGTATCGACCAGTGGAGGAATTCATGGCGACATACGTGCTGCTCACGAAGGTCAGCGCGGCCGGGATCAAGACGATCCAGTCGAGCCCGCGCCGCATCAAAGAGGTCAACAAGGAGATCGAGGCACTGGGCGCCCGCGTGATCGCGCAGTACGCGACGCTCGGTCGCTACGACTTCGTCAACATCGTCGAGGCGAAGGACGTCGAGGCGATCGCCCGGATCAGCGTGGCGCTCGGCGCGCGCGGCACGGTCTCGATCGAGACGCTCACCGCGATCCCGGTGGAGACATTCGTCCGCGCGATCAGCCGCAAAGGCAAATAGCGCTCGCGCGAAGACAGCGTGCGTTCGCGCACCGCGACGACCCGGCGTGCGGCGAGCGTGCTAGCGCTCCGGAGGGGGAGGCGCTAGCGGGGATGGGGTTGAGGGGCCGTGTCGGAGACGCGCGTCAGCGCGGCTGAGCCGTGATGCGCGCGCGGATCGGGGCGCCGATCCGCTGGGTCAGCGTGTTCAGCTCGACGGCTTCGATCGGTGCCACGGCCGCGACCGCCTCCGCCCGGCGCCAGTTGCGCGCGAGCGACACGGCGGCCGCCACAAGGAGAACGACCGGGAAGAACACCTGCTGCATCGAGAGGAATGGATCTGGCAGCCCAAGGACGACGCCGACGGCCACGTAGGCAAGACCTTCGATCTCGTCGACCAGCAAGAGGAACAGGAACGCCGCTGAAGCCAGCGAGCGCTTCCGAGCGAGGTCACCGAGAAAAGCCATTCCCACCGCGGATGACGCTACGAGGGCTCACTCGCGCGGGCTATAGCGAGGTCGGTGCATCTCCCCCGCACCGGTGGTCAGGGGTGAGCGGTACTCGAGGTACTACCGCGCGCGATTCACGCCGCGATGACGACGCGAGTCAGGTCTTCGGCTGTGCGCACGGGAGCGTCGTCGGGGATCTCTTGTCCTTCCGCGTCTGCGACCGTCCCCCATTTGGGGGACCGGCCAAGTCGCTCACCGAGCGCCGCGCCCACGCGTGACGCGACGTCAGGAACGTCCGCGCTCACGCCCAGCCGCTCGAGCGATGCGACCTCGTGCATGAAGCCGCACGGCACCATGCGCGCGAAGGCCGCGAGATCCGTTGACACGTTGAGCGCGAAGCCGTGCGTCGTCACACCGCGCGAAACACGGACGCCGATCGCCGCGATCTTCGCGGGACGGCGGTCCAGAAGATCGACCCACACGCCGGTCTTGCCCTTCTCGGCGCGCGCGGCGATGCCGTAGGTCGCGAGCACTGCGATGAGCGCCTCTTCGAGCGCGCGCACGTACCGCACGAGATCGGGCCGGTCGCCCAAGCGCACGACGGGATATCCCACCAGCTGCCCCGGACCGTGATAGGTGATGTCGCCGCCGCGGTCGACGCGATAGAGCGACACGCCGAGCGCACGAAGCTCCGCGAGATCCACGAGGAGGTTGTCGACCGTG
>JANMWW010000276.1:0-6689 GCA_031394155.1 Chloroflexota bacterium
CGAGGGGGTAGGCGGAGATGTGATCGGGAGAGAGGCTGATCGCCCTGTTCAGGTCGACCACCCATTCGTCTTTCGATTGGTCTGGCCATCCGAAGATGAGATCGAGGCTCACGGCGAGCCCGAGCGACCGCGCGGCGTCGACAGCCGGTGCGACATCCTCCACCTGGTGGGTGCGGCCGAGCACCCGAAGGCCACGCTCCGAGAAGCTCTGGGCGCCGAGCGAGAGGCGCGTGATGCCGAGCGAGACCCACGCCTCCAGCCGGGCGCGGTCGAGCGTCGCGGGGTTCGCCTCGACCGTAGCCTCGACCAGGTCGAGGTCGAACGACTCGCGCAGCGCAGCGCCGAGCGCGCGGATCTCGTCGGGCTCCAGCAGGCTGGGCGTTCCGCCGCCGACGTAGAGCGTGCGCGCCGCGGGCCTGCGAAGTGCCGCGCCCTCGCTCCTGATCTCACTGTTCAGGGCGCCCAGGTACCGAGCGCGCAGCGCCGATGTCGCCGGGGCCGTGGCGAAGTCGCAGTACGGACAACGCGATGCACAGAAGGGGACGTGCACGTAGAGCGAGATCGATCCGCTCATCGGCGGATCCCACCGAGTGGATCGGGAAGTCCGGCGTCGACCGAGAGGTCGGCGGTCTTCGCGAGATCGACGAGCCACTCGCGCGACTCGTACACGAACGCCAGAAGATGGCTGGGCTTCCACGACGCTTCATCGACCATTCGTTCTTCTCCGAATTCGGGGAGGAGCAATACGTACGCCGTGTGCCGATCGACCAGGCGCGCATTGGACACTCCATATCCGCCGATCGTGTCAGCGCCGAGCGCGCTCAGCACGGACGCGCGCAGCGGGGCGAGGACTTCCCCCAAACGCGCATCACTGCCATCGCCCTCGACGCCGGCCGCCGCGCGGAGCGCCACGCCCGCGCGCGCGGCATAGAGGCCTTCGAGCAGACCGCGCGTTTCGCGCGAGAGCGACGACCACATCGCGGACGCCTCCGCCTCCAGCGTCGCGAGCAGAAATTGCGACGCGTTGTACTGGGTGGGATGCTCGAACTGAAGCTTCGGTCCTCTCATGCGTCGTCCTTGATCACCCGTCGTCCTTTATTCGGAGCACTGCCAGGAAGGCCTCCTGCGGGATCTCGACCGACCCCACCATCTTCATGCGCTTCTTGCCTTCCTTCTGTTTCTCGAGCAGCTTCTTCTTGCGCGTGATGTCGCCGCCATAGCACTTCGCGAGGACATCTTTGCGCTTCGCCTTCACCGTCTCGCTCGCGACGACCTTGCCGCCGATGGCTGCCTGGATGCGCACGTCGAACATCTGCTTCGGGATCAGCTCGCGCAGCTTCGACGCAAGGATCCGCCCCATGAACGGCGCCCGCGCGCGGTGCACGATCACCGACAGCGCGTCGACGAGCGTCCCGGCGACCAGGATGTCGAGCCGCACCAGGTCCGCGGCGCGGTACTCGGCGAGCTCGTAGTCCATCGAGGCGTACCCCTGCGACCGGCTCTTCAGCTGGTCGTAGAACTCGACGATGACCTCGGACAGCGGGATCTCGTACTTCAGCATCGCGCGCGTCGGGTCGACGTAGCTCATCTCGATGAGCGTGCCGCGCTTGTTCTGCGCCAGATCCATGATCGGGCCGACGTAGTTCGTGGGGACGATGATCGTCGTGCGCATCCACGGCTCGCGGATCTCGAGGATCGTGCCGGGATCCGGGAGCATCGCCGGGTTGTCGATCGCGACTTCGTCGCCCTTTTGCGTGATGACGCGATATTCGACGGAGGGCGATGTGGCGATGAGGTCGACGTCGTACTCCCTTTCCAATCGCTCCTGCACGATCTCGAGGTGGAAGAGACCGAGGAAGCCTCCGCGGAACCCGAACCCGAGCGCCTGTGATGTCTCGGGCTCGTACACCAGTGACGCGTCGTTGAGGCGCAGCTTTTCGAGCGCATCGCGCAGCGCGGGATAGTCCTCGGCGCGCTGCGGATAGAAGCCCGCGAAGACCATCGGCTTCGCCGGCCGGTAGCCCGCGAGCGCAGAGGACGCGGGCCGGTCCTCGAGCGTGAGCGTGTCGCCGACACGCAGGTCGGCGACGGTCTTCAGGCCCGTGGCGGCGTAACCCACCTCGCCCGTGGCGAGCACCTTGATCGGCCGCGGCTCCGGCGCGAACACCCCCAGCTCGAGGATCTCGCTCGGCTTCAGTGTCGCCATCGGCAGGATGCGGTCCTCGGCGGCGAGTTGCCCGTCGACGACGCGGATATGCGCGACGACTCCTTTGTATGTGTCGTAGTGCGAGTCGAACACGAGCGCGCGCAGCGGCGCGGCGGCGTCGCCCTTCGGCGGGGGCACGCGCTCGACGATCGCGTAGAGCAGATCCTCGACGCCCTGACCCGTCTTCCCCGACGCGTACAGGATCTCGTCGTCGCGGAAGCCGAGCGTGCTGCGCAGATCTTCCTTCACGGTGTCGATGTCGATGCTCGGCAGGTCGATCTTGTTGATGACCGGGATGACCTCGAGCCCCTGCTCGACCGCCAGATAGGCATTCGCGAGGGTCTGTGCCTCGATGCCCTGCGACGCATCCACAAGCAGGAGCGCCCCCTCGCATGCGGCGAGCGACCGGCTCACCTCATAGTTGAAGTCGACATGCCCCGGCGTGTCAATGAGGTTCAGCTCATAGATCTGGCCATCGCGGCCGGGCCAGGCCATGCGGACCGCACGAGCCTTGATCGTGACGCCGTGCTCGCGCTCGAGCTCCATCGAGTCGAGCATCTGATCGCGCATCTGTCGCAGCGGCACCGTCTTCGTGAGCTCGATCAGGCGGTCGGAGAGGGTCGTCTTGCCATGGTCGACATGGGCAATGACGCAGAAGTTGCGGATGCGCTGTTGGGGATCGCTCACGAGACCAGCGTATCGGCAGAAGCCTCCCCGCCTCATTCACATCTCCTTCACAGCGGCCTGTGAGGCTCACGACGGATCGACAGGGAGGAGAACGAGATGACTACGACCATCGCGCCGCAAACGACAGGAACGATGAAGGCGCTCGTCCAAGAGGGCGACGGCTCGGCCGACATGCTCCACGTGCGGGACGTCGAGAGGCCGGCGCCCGCAGCCGATCGCGTGCTCATCAAGGTACGCGCGGCTTCGGTCAACGCGCTCGACTGGCACAGCGTGCACGGCGGCGCCATTCTCACGATCGCCTCGAAGATCATGCGCAGCAAGGACCAACCGGTGCGTGGCGTCGATGTCGCGGGCTCCGTCGAGTCGGTCGGCGAGAACGTGACGAAGTTCACGCCGGGCGAGGACGTGTTCGGCAACGCTCCGGCGTCGTTCGCCGAGTACGCCAGCGGGCTCCCGGCCAGTCTCGCAGTCAAGCCGACGAACGTCTCGTTCGAGCAGGCTGCGGCGGTCGGTGTCGCGGGTCGCACCGCGCTGCAGGGCCTGCGCGACATCGCCGGCGTGCAGCCGGGACAGCGCGTGCTGATCCACGGCGCAGGCGGCGGTGTCGGCACGTTCTCGGTGCAGATCGCGAAGGCACTTGGCGCGCACGTCACCGCGGTGACCGGACCGACGAAGGTCGACATCATCCGCTCGCTGGGAGCCGACGAGGTGATCGACTACTCCAAGGAGGACTTCACCCAGCGGCCAGCGCGATTTGACGTCGTCTTTGACGTCGCCGCGACGCGCTCCATCGGTGCGCTCCGGCACGTCCTCGTGCCGGGCGGCGTGCTCGTGCTCGTCGGTGCGGACAAGCGCGGTGGCGCTGCGATCTTCCTGCGCATCCTCAGCGCGCTCGTGCGCTCACGTGTGTTCAAGCATCAGGTCAAGTTCATGATCGCGAAGCAAGATCCGAGGGATCTTCCTTACCTCAGCGGACTCCTGGGGTCAGGGCAGCTCACCCCGCGCATCGATCGCACGTATCCGCTGAGCGAGGGTGCGGAGGCCGTGCGCTATCTCGGCACCGGTCAGGCCCGGGCGAAGGTCGTCATCACCATGGGTTGACCGCAGGAGCGAGCGTGTGCGGTATGACCGTCGTCCCGGCGCCCGGTGCTAGGCTCGGCGCAGCATCTGCTCGCAGGGGAGGAATGATTTCCGTGTTGTACCGACGCTTTTCCATTCTCATTGCCACGTTGCTCATCGCCGCGGCGTGTTCCGGCGGGACCCCCGCCGCAAGCGGATCGCCGCAGGCATCCGGCGGCGCCGCAAGCACGCTCGTGTACTACGCGGACGTGAGCGACCTGATCTCGCTCGATCCGGCCGTGGCCTATGAATTCAGCGGCGTGCTTCTCGTGCACAACGTGTACGACACGCTGGTGAAGTTCGAGGGCTCCGATCTGTCGAACCTCAAGCCGAGCCTCGCGACGAGCTGGGATCCCAAGGACGCCGGCTCGACCTGGGACATCACGTTCAAGCTGAAGTCCGGCGTCAAGTTCGCGAGCGGCAACGCGCTGACGGCGGACGACGTCGTCTACTCGCTCCAGCGCGTGATCAAGCTGAACAAGTCTCCCGCGTTCCTCTTCACGGACATCGCCGGCCTGAAGGAGACCAGCATCAAGGCGACCGACGCGAGCACCGTCGTCGTCAGCATGCCGAAGACCTCGAGCCCGCAGGGCTTCCTCTCGATCCTCACCTTCACCGTCGCGGGGATCGTCGACTCGAAGGAAGTGAAATCGCATGAGACCGCTGGCGACTCGGGATCAGGCTGGCTGCTGGACCACTCCGCGGGCAGCGGCCCCTACAGCATCGACCACTGGACCAAGCAGTCCGAGGTGCTGCTCAAGGCGAATACGAACTACGGCGGCACCAAGCCACCACTGGGCAGCGTGCTCGTGAAGCACGTGCCGGAGTCCACGAACCAGCAGTTCGCGCTCGAGAAGGGTGACGCCGACGTCGCCCGCAACCTTGGACCGCAGCAGATCGCCGCGCTCCAGGGGAAGGCGGGCGTCACGACGACCACGGGCAACAGCCTTGTGCTCGTCTACGTCGGAATGAACACCACCGTGAAGCCGCTCGACAACGTGAACGTGCGCGAGGCGCTGCGTACAGCGATCGATTACGACGCCATCACCAAGGACCTGCTGAAGGGCAACGGCAAGAAGGTCCAAGGCATCGTGCCCGCCGGCCTCTTCGGCTTCAACGAGAGCACGCCGTTCCAGGCTGACGTGACCAAGGCGAAGTCACTGCTCGCTCAGGCCGGACAGACCGCGGTGAATCTGGAATTCCTCATCCCGACCGGACAGGCCCCGGGTGGCGTGGCGTGGGCGGATCTCGCCGCCAAGCTGCAGGCCGACTGGGCGAAGATCGGTGTGACCGTCACGATCAAGCAGACCGCACAGGCTGACCTGCTCACGACCTATCGCGCTCAGAAGGGCCAGCTGGTGATGATCAACTGGAGCCCGGACTTCCCGGACCCCGACGGCAACGTCGCTCCGTTCACCGACTACGCGCAGAAGTCGATCGCCTACCGCAACGGGTGGGACGACAAGTCGATCGCGCAGAAGGGCAAGGACGCGGCGCTCATCACCGATGTCGCAAAGCGCGCGACCGCATACAAGGACATCACCGAGTACGTCCTCCACAACGGACCGTACGTGATGCTCTACCAGCCCACGGAGATCTTCGGTCTTCGCGCGAACGTGAAGGGCTTCGCGTGGAGCCCAATGGGGTACTTGGACTTCGCCTCGATAACAAAATAGGCGCGGGGTAGCGTGCGCTTCCTCGCGTTCCTACTGCGGCGCATGATCGGGATCGCGGCCGTGATGATCGGAGTTTCGGTCATCACGTTCGCGATCTCGCATGTCGTACCGACCGACCCGGCCGCGGCCGCGCTGGGCGATCACGCGACGGATGAGCAGATCGCGGCGGTCCGCGCCGAGTACCACCTCGACCGCCCGCTGCCTGAGCAGTACATCATCTACGTGACCGGGATCGTTCACGGCGATCTCGGCAAGAGCATCCGCACGCGACGCCCGGTGCTCGACGACCTCGTGGATTCCTTCCCCGCCACGCTCGAGCTGTCGTTCACCGCGCTGCTCGTGTCGATCGTCGTGGGCATCCCCGCCGGCCTCTGGTCCGCCATCTCGCGAGGCCGCCTGCCCGACCTGCTCGTTCGCCTCTTCGCCCTCGCGGGTGGCTCGATGCCGGTCTTCTGGCTCGGACTCATCGTCATCGGGCTCTTCTATTACCAGCTCGGTTGGTTTCCGGGCGGCGGTCGCCTCGACACGTTCGTTTCGCCACCACCCACGCGCACCGGTCTTTTCGTCGTCGACAGCCTTCTGGCCGGCGACTTCGAAGCGCTGCGCAGCAGCCTCGCGCATCTCGTGCTTCCTGCTCTGACCCTCGGCTACTTTTCCACGGCCGTGGTCGCGCGCATGACGCGATCGAGCATGCTCGAGGTCCTCGGCCAGGACTACATGCGGACGGCTCGGGCGAAGGGCCTGCGCGAGCGCGTCATCGTCCTCCGGCATGGGCTGCGGAACGCGCTCATACCGACGATCACCGTGATCGGCCTCACTTTCGGCAGTCTCCTGTCTGGCGCCGTGCTGACCGAGACGATCTTCAGCTGGCCGGGGCTCGGCCGCTACGCGACGGCCTCCGCGGTGAGCCTCGACTTCCCAGCGGTGCTCGGCGTGACCCTGCTCGCAGCCATCGTCTACCCGGTCGCCAACCTCGTCGTCGACGTCGCCTATTACTGGCT
>JANMWW010000296.1:0-2264 GCA_031394155.1 Chloroflexota bacterium
CCGGCCGCGAGGCCGGCCCTCACGGCGTGAGAACCATTCCAAACGTGTCGCGGTATACACTCGCGAAGAGTCTGATGCGTGGAGGACGAGCCACCTAACCGATGCTGAAGTACACGATCAGGCGCCTACTTCTCCTCATTCCGACCATGTTCTTTGTGGCGGTCATCGTGTTCTTCCTCGCCCACGCCGCCCCCGGATCGCCCTTTGACGCGAAGTCCAACGGCGACAAGGGTCTGCCGACCGCGACGGTCCTGCGGCTCGAAGAGCACTACGGCACGAACAGGCCGGTACACGAGCAGTTCCTGCTCTACCTCTCGAATGCGGCGCGTTTCGACTTCGGCAACAGCTTCCGGAGCGGCCGACTCGTCTCCGAGATCATCGCCGACGAGTTCCCCGTGAGTGCGCAGCTCGGCATCCAGGCGCTGATCGTCGCGATCGCCCTGGCGTTGCCGCTGGGAGTGATCAGCGCGCTGAAGCAGAACTCGATGGTCGACTACGGCAGCCTGTTCTTCGCGACGATCGGGACGACCATCCCGTCCTTCGTCATCGCGATCTTCGCGATCTACCTGTTCGGGGTGACCTTCCACCTCCTGCCGTTCGTCGGCTGGTCCACACCCCTGCACTGGATCTTACCCACGGTCATCCTCGCCCTGGGTCCGATGGCGTTCCTCACGCGCATCACCCGCGCGAGCATGCTCGAGGCGATCCGCCAGGATTACGTCCGCACCGCGCGCGCCAAAGGCCTGCGCGAGCAGGTCGTCATCGTCACGCACGTGATGAAGAACGCGATGATCCCGGTCGCGACGATCATCGGTCCCGCGATCGCCGGCCTCATCACCGGTTCGATCATCATCGAGGGCATCTTCAGCATCCCGGGCATCGGCCGGGAGTTTCTGCGAAGCATCCTCGGCCGGGACTACCCCCTCATCATGGCCGTGTATCTGCTCTACGCGTTCCTGATCTGCGTGGCCAATCTCTCCGTCGACCTCGTGTACGGCATCCTCGATCCGCGCATCAAGGTGGGCCGCTAAATGGCGACGGTCACGACGACCCCTGGGCGCACGGCGGCGGAGCGCTCATCCGACCTCAATGTCCTCGTCCGCAAGCAGCGCTCGCTGTGGCAGGACGCCTGGTACCGGCTCCTCCGCAACAAGGCTGCGGTGGTGGGAATGGTCATCGTCGTCATCTTCATGGTCGTCGCGATCATTTCACCGTTCCTCACGCAGTGGGGGATCCTGCACGACCCGCTGAAGCAGGACACGCCGAACTCGCTCATGGAGCCGCTCTGGACGCAGTCCAAGTTCACGAACTCGAACTACCCGCTGGGCAGCGACCAGCTGGGCCGTGACATCCTCACGCGCCTGCTGTGGTCGACGCAGATCTCGATGCTCGTGGGCTTCGTTCCCGTCGCGATCATCTTCCTGATGGGTGTCAGCATCGGACTGGCGGCCGGGTACTACGGCGGCTGGGTGGACAACCTCCTGATGCGCATCACCGACGTGATCTACGCGTTCCCGGACCTGCTGTTCCTGTTCATCATCATGGCCACGCTGCGCAACACCGCGCTCGGCGATATCCAGGGTGGTCTGTTGCTGATCTTCGTGGCCATCGCGATCGTGAATTGGGTCGGGATGGCGCGCCTGGTGCGGGGACAGGTCCTCTCGCTCAAGGAGCGGGAGTTCATCGAGGCGGCCCGGGCGATCGGTGCCAGGCCGAAGCGGATCATGATCCGCCACCTCTTTCCGAATCTGCTCGCGCCGGTGATCGTCTCCGTGGCATTCGGCATCCCGAACGCGATGCTGGCCGAGGCGGTGCTCTCCTTCTACGGGATCGGTATCAAGCCCCCGACGCCGTCCTGGGGCGTCATGATCAACGAGGGTTTCACCGTGTTCTCGACGACCGCTTGGCCGGTGCTCTTGCCGGCCGTGTGCATCAGCATCGTGATGCTGGCGTTCACCTTCCTGGGGGACGGGCTGCGGGACGCTCTCGATCCCCGCATGAAGCTCTAGATCAAACTCAGAGAGCCAGCGAGAAGCTCAAGGTCGTAGACACTAGACTCGTGCGGATTTCGGAAGGGGTGGTCTCGACGCATGTCTCTGCTTGAGGTCAACGAGCTCAAGACGCAGTTCTTCACTCGCGACGGCGTCGTGCGCGCGGTCGACGGTGTGACGTTCCACCTCGACCAAGGCGAGACCCTTGGACTCGTGGGCGAGTCGGGCTGCGGAAAATCCGTGACTGCCCTGTCGCTCATGCGCCTGATCCCG